>NZ_JBHTST010000015.1:0-84521 GCF_042794995.1 Streptomyces sp. NPDC056503 | reverse complement strand
ATCGGCGCCGACCTGACGTACGCCTGGCCCACCAACGAAATCGCGGTCATGGGCGCCGAGGGCGCCGCCAACGTGATCTTCCGCAAGCAGATCGCGGAGGCCGAGGACCCCGAGGCCATGCGTGCCCGCATGGTCAAGGAGTACAAGGCCGAGCTGATGCACCCGTACTACGCGGCCGAACGCGGACTGGTCGACGACGTCATCGATCCCGCCGACACCCGCCGGGTGCTCGTCCGGTCCCTCGCCATGCTCCGTACCAAGCACGCCGACCTGCCGTCCCGCAAGCACGGCAACCCGCCTCAGTAAGACTCGGCATAAGGAGTCCACCGAAGTGACCACGCCTGCCACGGCCAGCCTTCTCCGCGTCGAGAAGGGCCACGCCGACCCCGAGGAACTGGCCGCCATCACCGCCATCCTCCTCGCCCGCGCCGCCGCACAGCCCGAGCCCGCCGTCACCGGCCAGGCCCACACCACCGCCGGCTGGCGCCGCCTGGAACGCGAGAACGGCTTCCGGGCAGCGCACAGCTGGCGGGGCTGACCGCCTCGGGGCCCGAGGGCCCCGAAGCGGTCCGGTGGCCGGTCAGTCGTGGATGTGCAGCGGCTTGCCGGCCAGGGCCAGGTGGGCCTCGCCGAGCGCTTCGTTCTGGGTCGGGTGGGCGTGGATCAGCTGCGCGACCTCGGAGGGGTGGGCCTCCCAGTTGTAGATCAGCTGGGCTTCGCCGATCTGCTCGCTCATCCGCGGGCCGATCATGTGGAGGCCGATGACCGCGCCGTTCTTGAGCTGCACCAGCTTGATCTCGCCGCCGGCCTTGAGGATCTTGTTCTTGCCGCTGCTGCCGCTGTTGAACTTGAGGGTGACCACCTTGTCGGCCCCGTGCACCGCCTTGGCCTTCTCCTCGGTGAGGCCGACGGAGGCGATCTCGGGGTCGCAGTAGGTGACCTTGGCGACGCCGTCGTAGTCGATCGGCGTGACCTGCCGGCCGGCCACGCGCTCCGCCACCAGGATGCCCTCGGCGAAGCCGACGTGGGCGAGCTGGAGGGTGGGGACCAGGTCGCCCACCGCGGAGATCGTGGGGATGTTGGTGCGGAGGTACTCGTCGACCACGACGTGGCCGCGGTCCATGGCGACGCCGACCTCCTCGTACCCGAGCCCGGCGGAGACGGGGCCGCGCCCGACGGCGACGAGGAGCAGGTCGGCGTCCAGCTCCTTGCCGTTCTCCAGGGAGACGCGGACGCCGGTGTCGGTGTACGCGACGCCGGAGAACCGCGAGCCGAGCTCGAACTTGATCCTGCGCCGCCGGAAGGCCCGCTCCAGCGCCTTCGAGGTGGACTCGTCCTCGGCGGGCACCAGGTGGGGGAGACCCTCGACGACGGTGACCTCGGCGCCGAACGACTTCCAGGCGGAGGCGAACTCGACGCCGATCACACCGCCGCCGAGGATCACGACGGAGGCCGGGACGCGCTCCAGGCGGAGGGCCTGCTCGGAGGAGATGACGCGGTCGCCGTCGATGACGAGGCCGGGCAGCGACCTCGGCTGGGAGCCGGTCGCCAGGACCACGTGACGGCCCTCGTAGCGCACGCCGCCGACCTCGACCGCGGTCGGGGACACCAGCTTGCCCTCGCCCTCCACGAGCGTGAGGTTCTTGCGGGCCCTGAGCGTGCCCTGGAGGCCCTTGTACAGGCCTTCGACCACGCCGTCCTTGTACTTGTGCACGCCGTCCATGTCGACGCCCTCGAAGGTGGAGAGCACGCCGAACGAGCTGCTGACGCGGAGCTGGTCGGCGACCTCGCCGGCGTGCAGCAGGGCCTTGGTGGGAATGCAGCCGTTGTGCAGGCAGGTGCCGCCCAGCTTGCCCTTCTCGATCAGGGCTACGTTCAGGCCGAGTTGGGTGGCTCGCAGGGCGCAGGAGTAGCCCCCGCTTCCGCCGCCGAGAATGACTATGTCGTAGAGGCTGCTGGCGTTGCTCATCTTCTTGAATTCACCCTTCCGTTCGCGGTCGCGTCACTCCGGCGACCCGGACGCGATCGGACCTGAGCAGGTCGTGTGCGGCGCTGCCGGCCCTTACCAACTTCTGGCATGTTCTCACCTTCCCCTGGTCTCCTGCCTGTTGGGGATGGCCGTGTCCGGTTCTGGCGGTCTTTGGTCTCAAATGGTCCTGCGAAATCCGCACTTGATTACCCGTCAGTTTTTGAACTCGGCGTGTCGAAGCCTGTAGCGATTGCGCGGCAGTTGGCGCAAACTTCATCAAGAAATAGCGACAAAAAGGGGCAATGTGGGCTGACACTCCTTCCGTGGGGCGGCTGGTAGGTGCTAGCGTCGGATTGCCAGGGGGAGGCATTGCCCCGGGGGATCTGATAGGCACGGGGGCTTTCAGTCGGCATGGACGGGAACGTATGGCAGGGCATAGCCCCGCTGATTTTTCGTGATTCGCGCGAGGCGTATCGCTCCGATCTGGAGCGGATTTTCTCGGCGGACGTCTTCAAGGAGACGCCGTCGCTCCAGGATTCGCGGCGCCTCTTAACGACCTATGACCGACTGCGGTACATCAGCGAGAACCTGGAGACCTTAGGTCCCCTCGTCTCCCACCGTGACCAGCTGTTCACGGTGCTCGAATGGTCGGCCATGTCCGATCCGTCGCTCTTCTACGCGATGTTTCTTCACCACTCCATGACGATCGGTTCCGTGGTCGAGTTCGGACGCGGCCGCACCGATCTCTCGGAGGAGCTCGACCGCCTGGCTTCGGCGGAGACGGTCGGCGCCCTCCTGATGACGGAACTGGGGCACGGGAACAGCAACTCCACCGTGCGCACGGAAGCCGTATACGACTCCACCAGCGGCGAATTCGTCCTGAACACCCCGGAGCCGGCCGCCGTCAAGTTCCCCCCGAGCGTCGGAGCCGACGGGGTCCCCCGGCTCGGCGTCGTCCTCGCCCAGCTCAAGGTCGACGGTGTCGGCCACGGCGAGTTCTGCTTCCTCGTCCCGCTCCGGGACGCCTCGGGACCCTGTGACGGCGTGCGGATCGGCGCCCTCGAACCGACCGCCATGATGCCCCTGGACTGCGCGGTCGTCTCCTTCGACCACGTCCGGATCCCCTTCCGCTACTGGCTGCGCGACAACGCCGAGCTGACGCCCGAGGGCGCCTTCTCCGACCCGCTGGGCAACCCGGCGATCCGCGGCCGCAGGACCCTCAGCCTGATCCGCTTCGCCTGGGAGGCGGCCGTCGTCGGACTGGCGGCGACCGCCCGCGCGAGCGCCGCCGTCGCGGTGCGCCACGCCCATCGGCGCCGTACGAACGGCCGATTCGCGGCGGACCTTCCCGTCATCAGGTACCGGAATCAGCAGCGCACCCTCTTCGGCGCATTGGCCGGCGCTTACGTCGCCTCCGCGGTGGCGAACTCCGTGGCCACCTCCGAAGCCCCGCCCCTCACCGCCGGCGGAGTCCGCACCACGTTCCTGATGAAGGTGGCGACCGACCGGATCGCCGAGCAGGTCACCACCCGCTGCCGAATGGCGAGCGGCGCACTCGGCTTCTTTTCAAAGAATCGTTTCCTCGATTACCAGGGATTCGCCCACTCGCTGAACGCGGCAGCCGCCGACAATCAGATCCTCCTCCTCGACGCGGCCTACGCGATGGCCGCCGGACTGGACTACACGCCCCCGACGGAAGAGGCACCCGCCCCTTCCGGCCGCGACCTGCTCGAACCGGAAACGTGGACGGCACTCGCCCGCGCCCGCGAGAGCGCCCTCCACCAGGAACTCCTGGACGGCCTGAAAAAGGCCAAGGAGAACGGGCTGAGCGAATTCGACGCATGGAACGGCCAGTTCGACGTGGCGGAGCGCTTTGCTGCCGCGCACGCCGGCCGACTCGTACTTGACACACTTCGCACCGCGCTCGACAAGGTCTCCGAACCGGATTCCGCGACCGCCCTCCGCACCCTCTGCGCGCTGTACGCCCTCGAGGAGATCGCCTCCCACGACGGCTGGTACCTGGCCGGGGAACTCCTGAGCAAGGAAGAGGTGCGCCGGATTCCGACGCTCCTCGACGAACTCTGCGAGCGCCTCGAACCGAACGCCCTGGAACTCGCGGAAGCCCTGCGCGTCCCCTACGACGTCATCGGTGCGCCCATCGCGGGAGACGACTACGTGGCGGACATCGCCCGTCCCGTGACCACCGACTGAGCAATAGACCAACTCCTGCCAACTCCTGCTAGCTCCTGCCGACTCCTTCTCCTACGCGCCTCGTTGCAATGCCCTGGGCCCGAGCCTCAGCCTCGCCGTGCCTCCAGGTGACCGTCGGCGCGCGTTGCCGCAGTGGCCCCGGAAACACGTGAGGGTGGAACAACTGATGCCGGAAAACACTCAGCACTCGATACTCGGCTCCGACCCGTCCGCCGGACTCGCCCAGGACGGGATCGCCGTCATCGGCCTCTCCTGCCGCCTGCCCCAGGCACCGGACCCGGCCGCGTTCTGGAAGCTGCTGAGCGACGGCGTCGACGCCATCACCGAAGTCCCCGGCGGCCGTTGGGACGCCGACACGTTCTACGACGCCGACCGGGCCGCCCCCGGCCGGACCAACAGCCGGTGGGGCGGCTACCTCGACGGCATCGACACCTTCGACGCCGGCTTCTTCGGCATCTCGCCCCGCGAGGCCGCCGCCATGGACCCGCAGCAGCGCCTCCTCCTCGAACTCGGCTGGGAGGCCCTGGAGCACGCCGGCATCCTGCCCGGCTCCCTGCGCGGCACCCGCACCGGCGTCTTCATGGGCGCCATGGGCGACGACTACGCGATGCTCAGCGCCCAGCGCGACCCCGAGGCCATCGGCCGCCACACCTTCACCGGCCTCCAGCGCAGCATCATGGCCAACCGGCTGTCCTACCTCCTCGGACTGCGCGGCCCCAGCCTCACCGTCGACACCGGACAGTCCTCGTCCCTCGTCGCCGTCCACATGGCCTGCGAGAGCCTCCGCTCCGGCGAGTCGACCACCGCCATCGTCGGCGGCGTCAACCTGACCATCGTCCCCGAAAGCACCATCGGGGCGGCCAAGTTCGGCGGCCTCTCCCCGGACGGCCGCTGCTACACCTTCGACGCCCGCGCCAACGGCTTCGTCCGCGGCGAGGGCGGCGGCATCGTCGTCCTCAAGCCGCTGTCGCGGGCCGTCGCCGACGGCGACCGCGTCCTCTGCGTGATCCGCGGCAGCGCCGTCAACAACGACGGAGGCGGCGACGGCCTCACCGCGCCCAGCCCCGAAGGCCAGCGGGAAGTGCTGCGCCTCGCGTACGAGCGGGCCGGCGTCGACCCCCTGGACGTCCAGTACGTCGAACTCCACGGCACGGGCACCAAGCTCGGCGACCCCGTCGAGGCCTCCGCCCTCGGCGCCGTCCTCGGCACCGGCCGCGCCGCGGACCGGCCCCTGCTCGTCGGCTCGGTCAAGACCAACATCGGCCACCTGGAGGGCGCCGCCGGCATCAGCGGCCTCATCAAGGCCGTGCTCGCCCTCACCCACCGCCGCCTGCCGGCGAGCCTCCACTTCGAGACCCCCCGACCGGAGATCCCGTTCGACGAGCTGCGGCTGAAGGTCGTCACGGAGAACAGCTCCTGGGCCGACCCCGAGCGACCCCTGGTCGCCGGCGTCAGCTCGTTCGGCCTGGGCGGCACCAACTGCCACGTGGTCCTCGGCGAGGCACCCGCCGGCACCACCGCCGACGCGGAGGCTCCGCGCGACGGTGAGCCGCGCGCGCTGCCCTTCGTCGTCTCGGGGACCACGTCGGCCGCGCTTCGCGCGCAGGCGCGGCGACTGAGCGCGTACGTCTCCGACGGGACGGACCTCGACCCGACCGCGCTCAGCCATGCGCTGGCGGTGACGCGCACGGCCTTCGAGCATCGTGCGGTGGTGGTGGCGGAGGGCCGTGAGGGGTTGCTCGCGGGGCTTGCGTCGGTGGTGGAGGACGGCCGCCGGGTGGCGGGTGTGGTGCGGGGTGTGGCTGCTGCGGATCGTGGGTCTGCTGTGGCGTTGCTGTTCACGGGGCAGGGTGCGCAGCGGCTGGGGATGGGTCGTGGGTTGTACGAGTCGTTCCCGGTGTTCGCGGAGGCGTTCGACGCGGTGTGCGCGGAGCTGGATCCGCTGCTGGGTCGTGCTCTGAAGGACGTCGTCTTCGAGGGCGAGGGCGAGGGGCTGTTGGACCGTACGGGCTTCACCCAGCCCGCGCTGTTCGCGGTCGAGGTGGCGCTGTTCCGGCTCGTCGAGTCGTGGGGTGTGCGTCCGGCTTTCGTCGCCGGTCATTCGGTGGGTGAGATCGCGGCCGCGCACGCGGCGGGTGTCCTGTCCCTGCGGGACGCGGCTGCCCTGGTGGTGGCGCGTGGTGGGTTGATGGAGGCGCTGCCTGAGGGTGGTGTGATGGTCGCGGTCGAGGCGGCGGAGGAGCGGGTTGTTCCTCTGCTGGTCGAGGGTGCGGCGATCGCGGCGGTCAACGGGCCCGAGGCGGTCGTGGTCTCGGGTATCGAGGCTGCGGTTCAGGCCGTGGTGGAGGCTTTGACGGCGCAGGGGGTGCGGTCGAAGCGGCTGCGGGTCAGCCACGCCTTCCACTCCCCGCTGATGGATCCGATGCTGGACGCGTTCCGTGAGGTCGTGGCGGGTCTGGAGTTCCGGACGCCGGAGATTCCGTTCGTGTCGGCGTTGACCGGGTCTCTCGTTTCCGAGGAGATCGCGGAGCCGGAGTACTGGGTGCGGCATGTCCGTGAGGCGGTCCGTTTCCTTGACGTGGTGCGTGTGCTGGATGCCGAAGGTGTGGGCGCGTACCTGGAGTTGGGTCCTGATGGTGTGCTGACGGGCATGGCCCGCACCTGCCTTCCCGAGGACACCGACGCGGTCCTGGTGCCCGTCCTCCGCCGCGAGCAGCCCGAGACGCGGGTCGCCCTCGCCTCGGCGGCGGCCCTCTACGCGAACGGCGTGCTCGACCGGCTGCCGCTGGGCATCGAGGACGAGCCCGTGGGCCGACGCGTCGAGCTGCCCACGTACGCCTTCCAGCGGGCCCGCCACTGGCTGGACGGTGCCCCTGGCGTCAGGCGGCAGGCGGCCTCCGTGCCGGAACCGGAACCGGGGACGGCCGAAGAGCCCGAGACCGCTGCCGGTGCCCTGCGCGAGCGGCTCGCCGCCCTCCAGCCCGCCGAGCGCGTCCGCGCGCTGACGGATCTGGTGCGGGCGCACGCCGCCGCTCTGCTGGGGTACGCGGGGGGTCACCAGATCGACCCGACGCACAGCTTCAAGTCGCTCGGGGTCGAGTCCCTCACGGCGGTGGAGCTCCGTGACGGGCTCGTCGCCGAGACCGGGGCCGCGCTGCCCGCGACGCTGCTCTACGACCACCCCACCTCGCAGGCCGTGGGCCGGTTCCTGGACGCCGAGCTGTTCGGTACGGGCGCGGCCGGCGAGGCCGCCCCGTCGGCCGGCGAGGCCGCCCCGTCGGCCGTCGTGCGGGCCGCGGGGGAGGACGAGCCCATCGCGATCGTCGGCATGGGCTGCCGGCTTCCCGGCGGGGTGAACTCCCCCGAGGACCTGTGGGACCTCCTGGTGGCGGGCGGCGACGCCGTCTCCGGCTTCCCGTCCGACCGGGGCTGGGACCTCGACGGCCTGTACGACGCGGATCCCGAGCGTCCGGGCACGACGTACACCCGCTCCGGCGGCTTCCTCTACGACGCCCCGCTCTTCGACCCGTCGGTCTTCGGCATCTCGCCGCGCGAGGCCGCCGCGATGGAGCCCCAGCAGCGGCTGCTCCTCGAAGTCTCCTGGGAGGCCCTCGAACGGGCCGGGATCGACGTCGAGCGGCTGCGCGGCAGCGACACCGGGGTGTTCGTGGGCGCGACCGCGCAGGAGTACGGCGCCCGCCTCCACGAGGTGTCCGGCGGCGCCGAGGGATACGCCCTGACCGGCGGCACGCCCAGTGTGGCCTCGGGGCGGATCTCGTACACCTACGGCTTCGAGGGCGCCGCCCTCACCGTCGACACGGCCTGCTCCTCCTCCCTGGTGGCCCTGCACCTGGCGGTGCAGGCGCTGCGGCGCGGGGAGTGCGGCATGGCGCTGGCGGGCGGGGCGACGGTGCTGTCGTCGCCTGGCATGTTCGTCGAGTTCAGCCGGCAGCGCGGGCTGTCGGCGGACGGCCGCTGCAAGGCGTTCGCCGAGGCGGCGGACGGTACGGGCTGGGCCGAGGGCATCGGCATGGTCGTCCTGGAGCGGCTCTCCGACGCCCGCCGCAACGGGCACCGGGTGCTGGCCGTCATCCGCGGCTCCGCCGTCAACCAGGACGGCGCGAGCAACGGTCTGACCGCGCCCAACGGCCCCTCCCAGCAGCGCGTCATCCGCCAGGCCCTCGCCAACGCGGGCGTCCCGGCGTCCGAGGTGGACGTGGTGGAGGCGCACGGCACGGGTACGCGGCTGGGCGACCCGATCGAGGCGCAGGCGCTGCTCGCCACGTACGGGCAGGACCGTCCCGAGGACCGGCCGCTGTGGCTCGGCTCCCTGAAGTCGAACATCGGTCACGCCCAGGCCGCGGCCGGTGTCGCGGGTGTGATCAAGACCGTGATGGCCCTCAGGAACGGGCTGCTGCCGAAGACCCTGCACGTCGACGCGCCCACGTCGCACGTCGACTGGTCGGCCGGCGCCGTCTCCCTGCTCACCGAGGCCACCCCGTGGCCCGAGACCGGCCGGGCCCGCCGGGGTGCCGTCTCGTCCTTCGGCGTGAGCGGCACCAACGCGCACCTCATCCTGGAGCAGGCCCCGGACGAGTCGTCCGAGTCGTCCGAGCCGGTCGCGGAGCCCGTCCGCCCGGAGTCCGTCCGCCCGGCGGCCGCGCTCCCCTGGATCCTCTCCGCCCGTACCCCCGAGGCGCTGCGCGCCCAGGCCGCGCGGCTGCACGCCCACGTGGCGGGCGCGCCCGGCACCGACCCGGCCGACATCGGCCTGTCGCTCGTCGAGACGCGTACCGCGATGGAGCACCGGGCCGTCGTCGTCGGCGCCGACCGTGACGAACTCCTCGGCGGACTCGACGCGTTGGGTCGCGACGAGGCCGACCCGCGGGTCGTCCAGGGCCACGCCTCCAGCGGCCGCAAGACCGTCTTCGTGTTCCCGGGTCAGGGGTCGCAGTGGGTGGGGATGGCTGCGGGGTTGTTGGAGGAGTCGGAGGTGTTCGCGGGGCGTGTGGCGGAGTGTGAGGTTGCTCTGTCGGCGTTCGTGGACTGGTCGTTGTCGGCGGTGTTGCGGGGTGAGGAGGGTGCGCCGTCGTTGGAGCGGGTGGATGTGGTGCAGCCTGCTCTGTTCGCGGTGATGGTGTCGTTGGCGGAGGTGTGGCGTTCGTACGGGGTGTCGCCGGATGCGGTGATCGGTCATTCGCAGGGTGAGATCGCGGCGGCGTGTGTCGCGGGTGCGTTGTCGTTGGAGGACGCGGCCCGGGTCGTGGCCCTGCGCAGCCAGGCGATCGGTGCGCTCGCCGGACGCGGCGGCATGGTCTTCCTGCCGCTCACCGCCGACGAGTCCCGCCTGCGGCTGACCCGCTGGGACGGCCGCATCGGCATCGCCGCCACCAACGGCCCCCTGTCCACCGTCGTCTCCGGCGACTCGCAGGCGCTCGACGAGCTGATGGAGGAGTGCGCCGCCGAGGACGTCCGGGCGCGCCGCATCCCCGTCGACTACGCCTCCCACTCCCATCACGTGGAGGAGATCGAGGGGGAGCTGGCCAAGTTGCTCGCCGCCGTCGGTCCGCGCGCCGCCGAGGTGCCGTTCTACTCCACCGTCACCGGAGAGCCCCTCGACACCACCCGCCTGACCGGCGACTACTGGTACGAGAACCTCCGCACCACCGTCCGGTTCGAGGAGACCACCCGGCGGCTGATGGAGACCGGGCACGAGGTGTTCGTCGAGATCAGCCCCCACCCGGTCCTCACCACCGCCATCCAGGAGACGGCGGAGGCCGTCACGGCCGCCGCCGACGACGACTCCGTCGTCGTCCTCGGCTCGCTGCGGCGCGGCGAGGGCGGCACGGCGCGCTTCCTGCTGTCGCTCGCGCAGCTGCAGGTCGGCGGCGTCGACGTCGACTGGCGGCCCGCCCTCCCCGGCGGCGCGATCGTCGAGCTGCCCACGTACGCCTTCCAGCGCGAGCGGTACTGGCAGGAGCCCGTGGCCCCCGCCCCCGCCGACGGCGCCTCCGCGCGCGACGCCGCGCTGTGGGACGCCGTCGACCGCGGCGACCGCGCCGCCCTCGGCACCGTCCTGGACGCCCCGGACCCGGACGCCCTCGACACGCTGCTGCCGCTGCTGTCGGCGTGGCGCAGGCAGGGCCGCGACCTGTCCGACGCGGCCGACCGCAGGTACCGGACCGTCTGGCGGCCCGTCGGCGACAGCCGGCGCCCCGTGCTCCAGGGCACGTGGCTGCTGGCCGTCCCGGCCGATCCCGCCCCGGCGGCGGCCGACGTCGTCGACCGGCTGCGGGACGAGGTGACCCGGCGCGGCGCGCGGGTCGTCCTCCTCCCGGTCGGCGCCGACACCGACCGCGTACGGCTGGCCGGGGCGCTGCGGAAGCTCACGGATCCCACCGAGCCCACCGACTCCACCGAGCCCACGGATTCCATCGAGCCCACGGGCCTGGAGGTCGCCGGCGTACTGTCGCTGCTCGCCCTCGCCACCGGGCACGGCCAGGACCACCCGGAGGTGTCGGCGGCGCTGCACGGCACGCTCGCCCTCGTCCAGGCGCTCGGCGACGCGGGTGTCACGGCACCGCTGTGGTGCGTGACCCGTTCGGCCGTCGACGCCGTCGACGGCGACCCGGCCTCCGACCCGGTCCAGGCCCAGCTCTGGGGCCTCGGCGCCGTCGTCGGCATCGAGCACCCCAACCGCTGGGGCGGTCTGATCGACCTGCCGGAGACCGTGGACGAACTGGTGTCCGGTCGTGTGACGGGTGTTCTGGCCGCCGGTGGCGGCGAGGACCAGGTGGCGGTGCGCGCCGAGGGCGTGCTGGGCCGTCGCCTGGTGCGTGCGACGGGCACCGTGGACGAGGAGCGGACGTGGCGTCCGTCGGGCTCGGTGCTCGTGACCGGTGGTACGGGTGCGCTGGGTGCGCGGTTCGCGCGCTGGCTGGCGGGCAACGGTGCGGAGCACCTGGTGCTGACGAGCCGTCGGGGCATGGCCGCTCCGGGCGCTGCCGAGCTGGTGGCGGAGCTGTCGGAGCTCGGTGTGTCGGTGGCGGTGGAGGAGTGTGACGCGGCGGACCGCGAGGCGCTCACCCGGGTGCTGGCGTCGGTTCCGGCCGACCGGCCGCTGACGGCCGTGGTCCACACCGCCGGCGTCCTCGACGACGCCACCCTCGACGCCCTCACCCCGGACTCCCTCGCCGGCGTCCTCCGCCCGAAGACGACCGCCGCGCTCCACCTGCACGAGCTCACCGCGGGCCTGGAACTCGACGCCTTCGTCCTCTTCTCCTCCGTCATGGGCATCCTCGGCAACGGCGGCCAGGCCGCCTACGCCGCCGCCAACGCCTCCCTCGACGCGCTCGCCCGGCTGCGCCGCTCCCAGGGCCTGCCCGCCACCGCGGTCGCCTGGGGCGTCTGGGGCGGCGGCGGCATGGCCGACGGCGCCGTCGAGGAGCGCATGCGCCGCCTCGGCATCCCCGGCATGCCGCCCGAGCAGGCCGTCGCGGCCCTGCCGGGGGCCGTCGCCGGGCCGGACGCCTCGCTCGTCGTCGCCGACATCGACTGGGAGCTCTTCGCGCCCCGGTTCCAGGCGACCCGGCCGAGCCCCCTGCTCTCCGAACTGCCCGAGGCGCGCGCGGCCCTGAACGCCGCCGCCTCCGCCTCCACCGCCGACGGTCAGTCCGCGCTCGCCGACACCCTCGCCGGACTCACCGGGCCCGAGCAGCAGCGGGCCGTCCTGGAACTGGTCCGCGCCCAGGCCGCCACCGTCCTCGGCCACGCCACCCCGGCCGGGATCACGGCCGGCCGGGCGTTCAAGGAGATCGGCTTCGACTCCCTGACCGTCGTCGAGATGCGCAACCGCCTCGCCGCCTCCACCGGCCTGCGGCTGCCCACCACCCTCCTCTTCGACAACCCCACCCCGGAGGCCCTCGCCGCCTACCTGCGCACCCGGCTCGTCGGCGCCGACGACCAGCGGCCGGCCACGGACGCCGGCGCACCCGCGGCGGTGGCGGCAGCGCCGGACGACGACCCGATCGCCATCGTCGGCATGGGCTGCCGCTTCCCCGGCGACGTCACCACCCCGGACGAGTTCTGGGACCTGCTCATCGGCGAGCGCGACGCCGTCGGCGACCTCCCCGACAACCGCGGCTGGGACCTGGAGAACCTCTACGACCCGGACCCCGAGGCCTCCGGCAAGAGCTACTCCCGCGAAGGCGGATTCCTCTACGACGCCGCCGACTTCGACCCCACCTTCTTCGGGATCGCACCGCGCGAGGCCCTCGCCATGGACCCGCAGCAGCGCGTCCTGCTCCAGGTCTCGTACGAGGCCCTGGAGCGCGCCGGCATCGACCCGGCCACCCTCCGCGGCAGCTCCACCGGCGTCTTCGCCGGCATGGTCTACCAGGACTACTTCGCCCGCTTCCACGAGGCCCCGGAGGGCTTCGAGGGCTACCTGGTGACCGGCAAGTCCTCCAGCGTGGTCTCCGGCCGGATCTCGTACGTCCTCGGCCTCGAAGGCCCCGCCTACACCGTGGACACCGCCTGCTCGTCCTCCCTGGTCACCATCCACATGGCGGCCCAGGCACTGCGCGCCGGCGAATGCGCGCTCGCCCTGGCCGGCGGCGTGACGATCATGGCCGCGCCCGGCATGTTCATGGAGTTCAGCCGCCAGCGCGGACTCGCCACCGACAGCCGCTGCAAGCCCTTCTCCGACGCCGCCGACGGCATCGGCTGGGGCGAGGGCGCCGGCATGGTCGTCCTGGAGCGGCTCTCCGACGCCCGCCGCAACGGACACCACGTCCTGGCCGTCATCCGCGGCTCCGCCACCAACCAGGACGGCGCGAGCAACGGACTCTCCGCACCCAGCGGCCCCTCCCAGCAGCGCGTCATCCGCCAGGCCCTCGCCAACGCGGGCGTCTCGGCCTCCGACGTCGACGCCGTCGAGGCGCACGGCACCGGCACCCGGCTCGGCGACCCCATCGAGGCGCAGGCGCTGCTCGCCACGTACGGCCAGGGACGCCCCGCGGACCGGCCGCTGCTCCTCGGCTCCCTGAAGTCGAACATCGCCCACCCGCAGGCCGCCGCCGGAGTCGCCGGCGTCATCAAGACCGTGATGGCGCTCCGCCACGGCCGGCTCCCCAGGATCCTGCACTTCGACGCGCCCTCCAGCCACGTGGACTGGTCGGCCGGTGCCGTACAGCCGCTCGCCGAGACCCGCGACTGGCCCGTGACCGGCGACCGGCGCCGGGCCGGCGTCTCCGCCTTCGGCATCAGCGGCACGAACGTCCACCTCATCCTGGAGCAGGCCCCGGAGGAGCCGGAGACGGCGGACGAGGCCCCGGCCGCGTCCACCCCCGCCCCCGCCGCGCCGTGGCTGCTGTACGGCCGGACCGAGCAGGCCCTGCGCGACCAGGCGGCACGGCTCGCCCACCACCTCGACGCCCACCCCGAGCAGAGCCTCACCGACATCGGCCACGCGCTCGCCACCACCAGGACGGCGTTCGAGCACCGCGCGGCGATCACCGCCACGGACCGCGACGCCGTCCGCACGGCCCTCGACGCGCTCTCCGGCCCCACCGCCACCACCACCGACGACGCGGGACTCCTGACCGGCCGGGCCACCGAGGGCGGCACCGTCTTCGTGTTCCCGGGTCAGGGGTCGCAGTGGGTGGGGATGGCTGCGGGGTTGTTGGAGGAGTCGGAGGTGTTCGCGGGGCGTGTGGCGGAGTGTGAGGTTGCTCTGTCGGCGTTCGTGGACTGGTCGTTGTCGGCGGTGTTGCGGGGTGAGGAGGGTGCGCCGTCGTTGGAGCGGGTGGATGTGGTGCAGCCTGCTCTGTTCGCGGTGATGGTGTCGTTGGCGGAGGTGTGGCGTTCGTACGGGGTGTCGCCGGATGCGGTGATCGGTCATTCGCAGGGTGAGATCGCGGCGGCGTGTGTCGCGGGTGCGTTGTCGTTGGAGGACGCGGCCCGGGTCGTGGCCCTGCGCAGCCAGGCGCTGGGCGCGCTCGCCGGACGCGGCGGCATGGTCGCCGTCGCCGGCCCCGCCGCCCGCGTGCGCGAACTCATCGCCGGACACGAGGACACCCTCGCCGTCGCCACCGTCAACGGCCCCTCGTCGACGGTCGTCGCCGGAGAACCCGACGCCCTCACCGACCTGATGGAACGCTGCGAGTCCGAAGGGATCAGGGCCCGCCGCATCCCCGTCGACTACGCCTCCCACTCCCCCTACGTCGAGGAGATCAAGGAGGAACTGGCCAAGCTGCTCGCCGGCGTCAGCCCGCGCGCCGCCGAGGTGCCGTTCTACTCCACCGTCACCGGAGAGCCCCTCGACACCACCCGCCTGACCGGCGACTACTGGTACGAGAACCTCCGCAACACCGTCCAGTTCGAGCGGGCCGTCACCGCCCTCGTCGACCACGGCCACCGCTTCTTCGTCGAGGCCAGCCCCCACCCGGTGCTCGTCTCCGGAGTGCAGGACACCGCCGCCGACCAGGACGTCGACGCCGTCGTCGTCGGATCGCTGCGCCGCGACGAAGGCGGCACCGCCCGCTTCCTCGCATCCCTGGCCGAACTCCACGTCCACGGCGCCGACATCGACCGCGCCGCGCTCTTCGCCGGGAGCGGCGCACACCACGTCGACCTCCCGACGTACCCCTTCCAGCAGCAGTTCCTGTGGCTCGACACCTCCCGCGGCGGCTCGCCGGCGGAGGCGGCCGGCGAGCTCGGCGTCGCCCCGGCGGCCCACCCGCTGCTCGGCGCGCAGGTCACCCGGCCCGAGACCGGCGGAGTGATCCTCACCGGCCGGCTCTCCCCGGGCTCCCAGAGCTGGCTCGCCGACCACGGCCTCTCCGGAACCCTGCTGCTGCCCGGCACGGCCTTCGTCGACCTGGCCCTGCACGCCGGCGAGCGCACCGGCTGCGAGCTCCTGGAGGAGCTCACCCTGGAGAACCCGCTGCTCCTCCCCGAGCAGGGCTCCGTGGACCTCCACGTCGAGGTCGGCGCCGCCGACGACGAGGGACGCCGCGCCTTCACCCTCCACTCCCGCCTCACCGGCGCGACCGACGGCACCTGGCTGCGGCACGCGACCGGCGCGCTCGCCCCCGCCGGGGAAACGGTCCCCGTCCCGGACGCCGAACGGCTCCCGGCCGACGGATGGCTCCCGGCCGACGCCGCACCGGTCGACCTGGACGCCCTCTACGCCTCCTTCGACGAGGCGAACTACGAGTACGGGCCGGCCTTCCGCGGCCTCACCGCCGCCTGGCGCGCCGGCGACGACGTCTACGCCGAAGTGACCCTGCCCCAGGAGCACCAGCAGGAGGCGGCGGCCTACGGCCTCCACCCGGCCCTGCTCGACGCGGCGCTCCACGGCACCTTCCTCCAGGGCGGCGGCCGGCGCAGGCTGCCGTTCTCCTGGACCGGCGCGCGGATCCTCCGCACCGGCGCCACCGCCGTACGCGTCCGGCTCGCCCCGGTGGGCCAGGACGGCGTGCGGGTGACCGTCGGCGACACCGAAGGACGGCCCGTCGCGACCGTCGACTCCCTGGTCCTGCGGGAGATCACCGACGACCAGCTGCGCGACGACCGCACGGCCGAACCCCTCCACCGGCTCCTGTGGACCCCGGTCACGGCCCCGGCCGCGACCCCGCGGACCTGGGCGCTGCTCGCCGACCCCGAGGAGGCGGGCCCCGACACGGCCGGCCCCGCCGGCGACCTCGCCGCGCTGCTCACCGAGGCCGCCACCGCCACCGGCGCGGACAAGCCCGCCGCGTACGCCGACCCGGCCGCCCTGGCCGCCGCGGTGGCCGCCGGGGCACCCGCCCCCGACGCGGTGCTCTGGCCGCTGCCCCCGTCCCCGGCCGCGACGCCGCCGACCGCGGACGCCGTCCGCACGGCGACGCGCTCCGCGCTCGACCTCGTCCAGCGCTGGCTGCGCGAGGACGGCCTCGCCGGCACCCGCCTCGTGCTCGTCACCGAGGGAGCCGTCGCGGCCGCCCCCGGCGAAGCCGCGAGCGACCTCGAACACGCCGCGATCTGGGGCCTGCTGCGCTCCGCCCAGACGGAGAACCCGGGCCGGTTCGCACTCGTGGACCTCGCGGGCGACGGCAGGGACGAGGACGAGGCCGCGGAGGCCGTGGCCGCCGCGCTGACGGTCGCCGCCGCCGGCGGCGAACCGCAGCTCGCCGTACGCGAGGGCAGGACGCTCGCGGCCCGCCTGGCCCGGATGACCGGACCGGACACCGGATCCGCGCCCGCCCGCCCCTCCTACGACGCCGACGGCACCGTCCTCGTCACGGGCGGCACCGGCACCCTCGGCCGCCTCGTCGCCCGGCACCTCGCGGACGCGCACGGCGTGCGCCACCTGCTGCTCACCGCCCGGTCCGGCGCGACGGCCCCCGGCGCGGGCGAGCTCGTCGCCGAACTCACGGCGAAGGGCGTCGCCGTGACCGTCGCCGCCTGCGACGCGGCCGACCGCGACGCGCTGGCGGCCGTCCTCGCCGACGTACCCGCCGCCCACCCGCTGACCGCGGTGATCCACGCCGCCGGCGTCCTCGACGACGGCGTACTGGAATCGCTGACGGCCGAGCAGGTGGACGCCGTACTGCGCCCCAAGGTGGACGCGGCCCTCAACCTCCACGAGCTGACCCGCGACCTCGACCTGGCGGAGTTCGTCCTCTTCTCCGGCGCCGCCGGCACCTTCGGCACCGCCGGACAGGCGCACTACGCCGCGGCCAACGTCTTCCTCGACGCCCTCGCGGGCCACCGCCGCGCGCAGGGGCTCCCCGGCACCGCGATGGCCTGGGGCTTCTGGGCCGAGCGCAGCGCCATGACCGAGCACCTCGACGAGCTCGCGGTACGCAGGCTCAGCCGGGCCGGGATCGCCGCCATGGACTCGGCCGAGGGCCTGGCCTTCTTCGACGCCGCCCACGGCACCCCGGAGAGCCTGGTCATCGCCCTGCGCCTGGACACCGCGTCCCTGCGCGAGCAGGCGGCGGCGGGCACCCTGCCGCCCCTGCTGACCGGACTCGTACGGCAGCCGAACCGCAAGCCGGCCGCCGCGGCCGCCGCCACCACGGCGGGCGGGTCCGAGACGGGCCCGACGCTGGCGGACCGCCTCGACACCCTCTCCGAGGACGAACAGCGCGACCTGCTCCTCGAAGTGGTCTGCGGCCAGGCCTCGGGGGTCCTCGGCCACGACTCGGCCACCGCCGTCGGACCGGAGCAGACGTTCAAGGTCCTCGGCTTCGACTCGCTCAGCGCCGTCGAACTGCGCAACCGCATGAACAAGGCGACCGGGCTCCGGCTCTCCGCCACCCTCGCCTTCGACTACCCCACGCCGCTGGCGCTCGCCGAACACCTCCGCGAGGAGCTGGTCCGCAGCCGGCGCCCCTCGACCGACCAGGTCCTGGCCAAGCTGGTCCTCGTCGACGACCTGCTGGCCGCCGCCTCGGCGACCGACCCGGCGCGCGCCCGTCTCATCGGACGGCTCCAGGAACTGCTGGAGAGGTACGGCGACGGCGCCACGCCGAACGCCGGCGCGGCCAGGACCGCCGCCGACGACGAGGCCCCCACGGTCGACGTCGACACGGCCAGCGACGACGAGCTCTTCGCCTTCATCGACGGGGAGCTCTGAACGGCACATGACCGACGCACCCACCGACGCACCCACCGACACGACACCCACATCGACGAGAAGGACGACGGGCCCGGGCATGGCGGACAACGAGGAGAAGCTGCGCACCTACCTCCGCAAGGTCACCAACGACCTCCAGGAGACCCGGCGCCGGCTGCGTGAATCCGAGGCCGCGAACAGCGAGCCGATCGCGATCGTCGGCATGAGCTGCCGCTTCCCCGGAGGCGTGGAGACCCCCGAGGACCTGTGGCACCTGGTGGCCACCGGCGCCGAGGGCGTCTCCCCGTTCCCCACCGACCGCGGCTGGGACGTCACCGGGCCGTACGCCCGCGACGGCTACCAGCCCGTGGGCGGCTTCCTGAAGGACGCGGCGGAGTTCGACGCCGGCTTCTTCGGCGTCTCGCCGCGCGAGGCGCTGGCGATGGACCCGCAGCAGCGGCTGCTCCTGGAGACGTCGTGGGAGGCGCTGGAGCGGGCGGGCATCGACCCGCTGTCGGTGAAGGGCGAGCGGATCGGCGTCTTCGCCGGCCTCATGTACCACGACTACGCCACCAGCGTCGCCGAGGTCCCCGAGGAGCTGGAGGGCTACCTCGTCAACGGCAGCGCGGGCAGCGTCGCCACGGGCCGCGTCTCGTACACCCTGGGCCTTGAGGGGCCGGCGGTGACGGTGGACACGGCGTGCTCGTCGTCGCTGGTGGCCCTGCACCTGGCGGTGCAGGCGCTGCGGAAGGGCGAGTGCACGATGGCGCTCGCGGGCGGCGTGACGGTGATGTCGACCCCGGTCATGTTCCTCGACTTCATGAAGCAGGGCGGCCTGGCGCCGGACGGGCGGTGCAAGTCGTTCGCGGAGGGCGCGGACGGTACGGGCTTCGCCGAGGGCGTCGGCATGCTGCTTGTGGAGCGGCTCTCGGACGCCGTCCGCAACGGTCACCGGGTACTCGCCGTGGTCCGTGGCTCTGCGGTGAACCAGGACGGCGCGAGCAACGGTCTGACGGCTCCGAACGGTCCGTCACAGCAGCGGGTGATCCGGCAGGCGCTGGAGAGCGCCGGTCTGACGACCGTGGACGTGGACGTGGTGGAGGCGCACGGCACCGGCACCAAGCTGGGCGACCCGATCGAGGCGCAGGCCCTCCTCGCCACGTACGGGCAGGACCGTCCCGAGGACCGGCCGCTGTGGCTCGGCTCCCTGAAGTCGAACATCGGTCACGCCCAGGCCGCCGCCGGTGTCGCCGGCGTGATCAAGACCGTGATGGCCCTCAGGAACGGCGTCATCCCGCGCACCCTCCACGTCTCGGAACCGTCCTCGCAGATCGACTGGAACGCGGGTGCCGTCCGGCTGCTGACCGAGGAGCAGGCCTGGCCGGAGACGGACCGGGCCCGCCGCGCGGGCGTGTCGTCCTTCGGCGCGAGCGGGACGAACGCGCACGTGATCCTGGAGCAGGCTCCTGAGGTCGGGGGCGAGGCCGGGGTTGGGGTCTCGGCCCCGGTGGTCGGGGACGTTCCGGTTCCGGTGCTGGTGTCGGGGCGGTCGGCGGAGGCGGTGCGGGCGCAGGCCGCGCGGCTGCTGGAGTTCGTCGAGGCGCGGCCCGAGGCGGGGGCGGCCGGTCTCGGCGCCTCGCTGGCGGTGACGCGTTCGGCCTTCGACCACCGCGCGGTGGTCGTCGCGGAGGACCGCGAGGGGCTGCTCGCGGGACTGGCCGCGGTGGCGGCCGGTGACCCGGACGGGGCGGTGGCGTCCGGAGACACCTCCGTCACGGGTCCGCTCGCCTTCCTGTTCACGGGGCAGGGTGCGCAGCGGCTGGGGATGGGTCGTGGGTTGTACGAGGCGTTCCCGGTGTTCGCGGAGGCGTTCGACGCGGTGTGCGCGGAGCTGGACCCGCTGCTGGGGCGTGCTCTGAAGGACGTCGTCTTCGAGGAGCAGGGCCAGGGCGAGGGCCAGGATCAGGGCCAGGGCCAGGGGGTGCTGGACCGTACGGAGTTCACCCAGCCCGCGCTGTTCGCGGTCGAGGTGGCGCTCTTCCGGCTGGTCGAGTCGTGGGGGGTGCGTCCCGGGTTCGTCGCCGGTCACTCGGTGGGCGAGATCGCGGCCGCGCACGCGGCGGGTGTCCTGTCGCTGAAGGACGCCGCGGTGTTGGTGGCGGCGCGTGGCCGGCTCATGGAGGCGCTGCCCGAGGGCGGTGTGATGGTCGCGGTCCAGGCGGCGGAGGAGCGGGTCGTCCCCCTGTTGGTCGACGGTGCGGCGATCGCGGCCGTCAATGGGCCCGAGGCGGTCGTGGTCTCGGGCGCGGAGGACGCGGTCGAGGCCGTGGTGGAGGTTCTGACGGCGTCGGGGGTGCGGTCGAAGCGGCTGCGGGTCAGCCACGCCTTCCACTCCCCGCTGATGGATCCGATGCTGGACGCCTTCCGTGAGGTCGTGGCGGGTCTGGAGCTCCGGACGCCGGAGATCCCGTTCGTGTCGGCGCTCACCGGGACGGTCGTCTCGAAGGAGATCGCCGACCCCGAGTACTGGGTGCGGCACGTCCGCGAGGCGGTCCGCTTCCACGACGCCGTCCGCGCGCTCGACGCCGAAGGGGTCGGCGCGTACCTGGAGTTGGGTCCCGACGGCGTACTGACGGCCATGGCCTCCGACTGCCTGCCCGGGTCCACGGACGTGCCCCTGGTGCCGCTGCTGCGCCGTGAGCGCCCCGAGGCGCCGACGGCGGTGACCGCCCTGGCGCGGCTGCTCGCGCGCGGCGCGGTGTCGGACCGGGGCGCGTACTTCACCGGTGCTGATGCCGGTGCCGGTGCCGGTGCCGGTGCTGATGGCGGTGGCGGTGGTGGTGCCGGTTCCGGCTTCGCCCCGTACCGCGACCTCCCCACCTACGCCTTCCAGCGGGAGTCCTACTGGCTCCGGCCCGCCGCCGGTTCCCGGCCGGGCGGAGCGGTCCGGGACCGGGAGGAGGAGGCCTTCTGGACGGCGGTCGCGGAGGCCGACCTCGACGGTCTCGGCTCGGTGCTCGACGCCGACGCGGCCGAGCACGCCGAGGCCCTCGACGGGCTGCGTTCCGCCGCCCCACTGCTCTCCGCCTGGCGCGCACGGAAGCGGGAACTCTCGGCCGCGTCCGGCTGGCAGTACGGCGTCGAGTGGCGGCGGCTCTCCGTGGACGGCGCCGGTACGCCGGCGCTGTCCGGCACCTGGCTCGTCGTGGTGCCCGCCGGGCACCGGCCGGACGCGTGGTCGGACGCGGTGACGGAGGGCCTCGCCCGGCGCGGCGCCGACGTGGTCGTACGCCCCGTGCCGTCCCGCGCGGCGGGGCGGGCGGAGCTCCGCGGTCTCGTCCGTGACGCCGAGGAGGCCGCGGCCGGGACCGGCGGGCTGGCGGGCGTGCTCTCCCTGCTCGCGCTCGACGGGGAGAGGCACGACGGCGACTCCGCCGTGTCGGCGGGCCTCGCCGGGACCCTCTCGCTCGTGCAGGCGCTCGGTGACGAGGACCTGCGGGCCCGGCTCTGGACGGTGACGCGCGGAGCGGTCGCCGCCGCCCCCGGGGAGCGGACGGCGGACGTCCGGCAGGCGGAGATCTGGGGCTTCGGACGGGTCGCGGCGCTGGAATGCCCGCAGGTCTGGGGTGGTCTGATCGACCTGCCGGAGACCGTGGACGAACTGGTGTCCGGTCGTGTGACGGGTGTTCTGGCCGCCGGTGGCGGCGAGGACCAGGTGGCGGTGCGCGCCGAGGGCGTGCTGGGCCGTCGTCTGGTGCGTGTGGCGGGTGTCGTGGACGGGGGCCGGGTGTGGCGTCCGTCGGGTTCGGTGCTCGTGACCGGTGGTACGGGTGCGCTGGGTGCGCGGTTCGCGCGCTGGCTGGCGGGCAACGGTGCGGAGCACCTGGTGCTGACGAGTCGTCGGGGCATGGCCGCTCCGGGCGCTGCCGAGTTGGTGGCGGAGCTGTCGGAGCTCGGTGTGTCGGTGGCGGTGGAGGAGTGTGACGCGGCGGACCGCGAGGCGCTCGCCCGGGTGCTGGCGTCGGTTCCGGCCGACCGGCCGCTGACGGCCGTGGTCCACACCGCCGGCGTCCTCGACGACGGCCTGGTGGAGGGGCTGACGCCCGAGCGCTTCGAGGCCGTCCTGCGGGCGAAGTCCCTCGCGGCCCGGCACCTCGACGAGCTCACGGCCGGCCTGGACCTGGACGCCTTCGTGCTCTTCTCCTCGCTGGCGGGGACCGTGGGATCGCCCGGCCAGGCCAACTACGCCGCCGCCAACGCCGCACTGGACGCGCTGGCGGAGCAGCGGAGGCAGCGCGGGCTCCCCGCGACCTCGATCGCCTTCGGCGCCTGGGCCGGTGGCGGCATGGCCACCAGCGGGTCCAGCGCGGTGGACGACCGGCTGAGCCGGGCCGGTGTGGTGCCGATGCGGCCGGAGACGGTGATCGCCGCCCTGTGCCGGGCGGTCGGCAGCGGCCTTCCGGCCGTGGTGATCAGCGACATGGCGTGGGAGCAGTTCACCCGCGACTTCACCTCGGGAAGGGCCGGCGGCGGCGCGCTGCTAGCCGAGATCGCCGAGGCGGCGTCGGTCCTGCGGAGGGAGAGCGCGGGCGCCGGCGCGGACGGAGGCGACGGAGCGGACGGCACGAGCGGCACGAAGGCCGGCCCCTCCCTCAGGGAGAGGCTCTCCGAACTCGCTCCGGACAAGCGGGAGTCGGTGCTCGTCGACGTCATCCGCACCCACGCGGCGGCCGTCCTCGGCCACGCCGACAAGCGGTCGATCCAGGCCAACCGGACCTTCCGCGAACTGGGATTCGCCTCCCTCACGTCGGTCGAGTTCCGCAACCGGCTCGGTGCCGCGAGCGACATGCGGCTCAGCGCCACGATGGTCTTCGACTACCCGACCCCCCTCGCGCTCGCCCAGCACCTGCTGGCCGAGCTGGAGCCGGCCGCCGGATCCCTGACGGGGTCCGGGTCCGGGGCGGGGGCCGGGTCCGTCGCCCAGGTCGTCACGGCCATGACGCGCCTGGAGGAAGCGGTGCTCGCGCTGACCGGGTCGGACGCGGGAGAGGACCGTACCGAGGTCGTCGAACGCCTGCGGAACCTGCTCGGGAAGATCGACACGGCCCACGAGGGCGAAGCCCCCGTACCGCTCCTGGACATGGAGAACGCCGAGGCGGGCGACATCTTCGACTACATCGACCAGAAGTACGGGACCCGGTGACCGCAGACGCCCCTCGCCCCAGACGCCGCGCTGATCAGCCGATCAGCTGAGCTCCTCGCCCAGCCCCCGCACAGCGCCTTCCGCAACGCCGACCGAACCCGGGTGACCTCTCCTCATGTCCAACAACGAAGCCAAGCTCCTCCAGTACCTCAAGCGCATCACCTCCGACCTGGACCAGGCGAACGACCGCATCCGCCGGATGGAGGCGGAGGCCGGCGAGCCGATCGCGATCGTCGGCATGAGCTGCCGCTTCCCGGGCGGCGTAGAGTCCCCCGAGGAGTTCTGGCGGCTGGTCGCCTCCGGCACCGACGGCCTCGGCCCCTTCCCGACGGACCGGGGCTGGGACCTCGACACCGTCGTCGACGCGGACCCCGAGCACACCGGAACCTCGTACGTGGGCGTCGGCGGCTTCCTGGAGGGCGCGGCGGAGTTCGACGCCGGCTTCTTCGGCGTCTCGCCGCGCGAGGCGCTGGCGATGGACCCGCAGCAGCGGCTGCTCCTGGAGACCTCCTGGGAGCTCTTCGAGGACGCGGGCATCGACCCGGCCCCGATGCGCGGCTCCGCCACCGGAGTCTTCGTCGGCACCAACGGGCAGGACTACGGAACCCTCGCCGCCGACTCCACCGACGACCTCGGCGGATACGTCGGCACGGGCAGCGCGGCGAGCGTCGTCTCCGGACGGATCTCGTACACGCTGGGCCTTGAGGGTCCGGCGGTGACGGTGGACACGGCGTGCTCGGCGTCGCTGGTGGCCCTGCACCTGGCGGTGCAGTCGCTGCGCAAGGGCGAGTGCACGATGGCGCTCGCGGGCGGCGTGACGGTGATGTCGACCCCCGCGACCTTCGTGGAGTTCAGCCGTCAGCGCGGCCTGGCGCCCGACGGCCGCTGCAAGTCGTTCGCGGAGGGCGCGGACGGCACGGGCTTCGCCGAGGGCGTCGGCATGCTCCTCGTGGAGCGGCTCTCGGACGCGGTCCGCAACGGTCACCGGGTGCTCGCGGTGGTGCGTGGCTCGGCGGTGAACCAGGACGGTGCGAGCAACGGTCTGACCGCTCCGAACGGTCCGTCGCAGCAGCGGGTGATCCGGCAGGCGCTCGACAGCGCCGGTCTGACGACCGTGGACGTGGACGTGGTGGAGGCGCACGGTACCGGTACCAAGCTGGGCGACCCTATCGAGGCGCAGGCGCTGCTCGCCACGTACGGCCAGGGCCGTGCGGAGGACCGGCCGCTGTGGCTGGGTTCGGTGAAGTCGAACATCGGTCACACGCAGGCCGCCGCCGGTGTGGCGGGTGTGATCAAGATGGTGCAGGCGATGCGTCACGGCGTCCTGCCGCGCACGTTGCATGTCGAGGAGCCGTCGTCGCAGGTGGACTGGTCGGCTGGTGCTGTTCGGCTGCTGACCGAGGAGCGGGAGTGGCCGGAGTCGGGTCGCCCGCGTCGTTCGGCCGTCTCGTCGTTCGGCATCAGTGGCACGAACGCGCACGTGATCCTGGAGCAGGCCCCTGAGGTCGAGGCCGGGGCCCAGGCCGAGGTCGGGGTTCCGGCCCCGGTGGTCGGGGACGTTCCGGTTCCGGTGCTGGTGTCGGGGCGGTCGGCGGAGGCGGTGCGGGCGCAGGCCGCGCGGCTGCTGGAGTTCGTCGAGGCGCGGCCCGAGGTGGGGGCGGCCGGTCTCGGTGCCTCGCTGGCGGTGACGCGTTCGGCCTTCGAGCATCGTGCGGTGGTGGTGGCGGAGGGCCGTGAGGGGTTGCTCGCGGGGCTTGCGTCGGTGGTGGAGGACGGCCGCCGGGTGGCGGGTGTGGTGCGGGGTGTGGCTGCTGCGGATCGTGGGTCTGCTGTGGCGTTGCTGTTCACGGGGCAGGGTGCGCAGCGGCTGGGGATGGGCCGTGGGTTGTACGGGGCGTTCCCGGTGTTCGCGGAGGCGTTCGACGCGGTGTGCGCGGAGCTGGATCCGCTGCTGGGTCGTGCTCTGAAGGACGTCGTCTTCGAGGGCGAGGGCGAGGGGCTGTTGGACCGTACGGGCTTCACCCAGCCCGCCCTCTTCGCGATCGAGGTGGCGCTGTACCGCCTCGTCGAGTCGTGGGGGGTGCGTCCCGGGTTCGTCGCCGGTCATTCGGTGGGTGAGATCGCCGCCGCGCACGCGGCGGGTGTGCTGTCGCTGAAGGACGCGGCTGCCTTGGTGGTGGCGCGTGGTGGGTTGATGGAGGCGCTGCCTGCGGGTGGTGTGATGGTCGCGGTCGAGGCGGCGGAGGAGCGGGTTGTTCCTCTGTTGGTCGAGGGTGTGGCGATCGCGGCGGTCAACGGGCCCGAGGCGGTCGTGGTCTCCGGTGTGGAGGCTGCGGTTCAGGCCGTTGTGGAGGCTTTGACGGCGCAGGGTGTGCGGTCGAAGCGGCTGCGGGTCAGTCATGCTTTCCATTCGCCGTTGATGGATCCGATGCTGGACGCGTTCCGTGAGGTCGTGGCGGGTCTGGAGTTCCGGGCGCCGGAGATTCCGTTCGTGTCGGCGTTGACCGGGTCTCTCGTTTCCGAGGAGATCGCGGAGCCGGAGTACTGGGTGCGGCATGTCCGTGAGGCGGTCCGTTTCCTTGACGTGGTGCGTGTGCTGGATGCCGAAGGTGTGGGCGCGTACCTGGAGTTGGGTCCTGATGGTGTGCTGACGGGCATGGCCCGCACCTGCCTTCCCGAGGACACCGACGCGGTCCTGGTGCCCGTCCTCCGCCGCGAGCGCCCCGAGGCGCAGACGGCGGTGACGGCGCTGGCACACCTGCTCGCCGAGGACACGGTGGCGGACCGGGCCGCGTACTTCACCGCGATCGGCGCCGGCTCCTCGTACACCGACCTCCCCACCTACGCCTTCCAGCGCCGGAGCTACTGGGTCCAGGGTGCCGGATCCTCCGTGGACGCCGGTGCCGCCGGTGTCGGTGCCGTCGACCACCCCCTGCTGGGCGGCGCCGTCACCATGCCGGACTCGTCCGCCATGGTGTTCACGGCGCGGCTGTCGCTGGACACGCACCCCTGGCTGGGCGACCACCAGGTGATGGGCCAGGTCGTCTTCCCGGGCGCGGCCCTGGTGGAGCTGGCGATCCGGGCCGGCGACGAGGTCGGCGCCGGACGGCTCGACGAGCTGACGATCGAAGCCCCTCTCCTCCTGCCGCCGGACGGCGCCGTGCAGGTCCGGCTGATGGTCGCCGAACCGGAGGCGGACGGGCGGCGTCCGCTGACGCTGTTCTCGCGCCCCGAGGACGCCCTGACGGACGAGGCATGGGTCTGTCACGCCAGTGGTGCGGTGGTGCCCGAGGCGAGCACCGCGGACGGCGGGCTCGGCGTGTGGCCGCCGGCCGGCGCGGCCGAGGTCTCGGTCGAGGGCATGTACGAGGTTCTGGCGGGGGTCGGGCTGGCGTACGGTCCGGTGTTCCAGGGGTTGCGTGCGGCCTGGCGTCTCGGCGGCGAGGTGTTCGCGGAGGTGGAGCTGCCGGAGTCGGTGGCGGGGGAGGCGGGCCGTTTCGGTCTGCACCCGGCGCTGCTGGACGCGGCGCTGCACGGCATCGGTCTGGGCGAGTTCGCCTCGGGTGAGGAGGGTGGCGCGCGGCTGCCGTTCGCGTGGTCGGGTGTCTCGCTGTACGCGTCCGGCGCGTCGGCGCTGCGCGTGCGGATCTCTCCGTCCGCCGGTCGGGACGCGGTGTCCCTGACGCTTGCGGACGCGACGGGTGCGCCGGTGGCGGTCGTCGAGTCGCTCGGGCTGCGGCCGGTGTCGGCCGGGCAGCTGGAGGGGCGGACCTCGGGTACCGCTGTGCGGGATGCGCTCTTCGGCGTGGAGTGGACTCCGCTGTCCGTGGATTCCACGAACGGCGCTTCCCCCCTTGGGGGATGGGCACTGCTGGGCGCCCCGGACTCGCCGTCGTGGGCCGGTGCGGCGGGTGTCGAGGCGTACGCCGACCTGGACGCGCTGGCGAGCGCCCCCACGGTTCCGGATGTCGTACTGCTGCCGTGCCCCGCTGCCGGTGAGGTGCGGGAGACGGTCGGGTGGGCGCTGGGTGTCGTTCAGTCGTGGTTGGCGGAGGGGCGGTTCTCTGGTTCTCGGCTGGTGTTGGTGACGTCGGGTGCGGGTGACCGGGTCGAGGATCTGGCCGCGTCGGCGGTGTGGGGTCTGGTGCGTTCGGCGCAGGCGGAGAACCCGGGTCGTCTGGTCCTGCTCGACGTGACGGGCGAGGATCCTTCGTGGGGCCTGGTCGCGGGGGCGCTGGATTCCGGTGAGGTCCAGTTGGCGGTGCGTGGTGACGTGGTGCGCGTGCCGCGTCTGGGCCGGGTGGCGCCGGGCTCTGAGGCTGTCGCCGGGTTCGGTGCGGGCACGGTGCTGGTCACGGGTGGTACCGGTGGTCTGGGTGCGGTGTTCGCCCGTCATCTGGTGACCGTTCACGGGGTGCGTGACCTTCTCCTGACGAGCCGCCGTGGCCTGGAGGCCCCGGGTGCGCGTGAACTGGTCGCGGAGCTGGCCGAGTTGGGTGCGTCGGCCGAAGTCGCCGCCTGTGACGTGACGGATCGTTCGGCACTGGCGGAGGTCCTGTCCTCCGTTCCCGCGGATCGTCCGCTCTCCGCGGTGGTGCACGTGGCGGGTGTTCTGGACGACGGTGTGGTGACCGAGCTGACCGCCGATCGTGTGAACGCGGTTCTGGCGCCCAAGGTGGACGCGGTCGTCCATCTTCACGAGCTGACGGACGGCCTGGACCTTTCGGCCTTCGTCGTCTTCTCGTCGGCCGCCGGTGTCTTCGGTGGCGCGGGTCAGGCCGGGTACGCGGCGGCGAACAGTTTCCTCGACGCGTTCATGGAGCACCGCCGTGCCCAGGGTCTGCCGGGTCTGTCCCTGGCGTGGGGTCTGTGGGACGGCGTCGGCGGTATGGGGGGCGGGCTCGACGCGCAGGATGTGCGGCGTGTGGAGCGCTCGGGTGTCCGGGCTCTGGGTGAGGCGCAGGGTCTTGCGCTGTTCGACGCGGCGTTGTGTGTGGATGCGGCGTTGCTGGTGGCGGTTCCGCTGGATCTGCGGGTCCTGCGGGGTCGTGCCGAGATACCCGCGCTCCTGCGGGGTCTGGTCACGGCACCCCGCCACCGCACCACCGCGAACGCCGGAACGTCGGCGCGCGGCGGATCCGCCCTCGAAGCCCGCCTGTCGGGGCTCAGCACCGCAGAGCAGCGGCTGGCCCTGCTCGACCTGGTCAGCTCGCACGCGGCGGCCGTACTCGGCCACAGCAGTGCCGCGGTGATCGAGCCGGGGCAGGCCTTCCGCGACCTGGGGTTCGACTCGCTCACGGCGGTGGAATTCCGGAACACCCTGATGGCGGAGACCGGAATCCGACTGCCCGCGACGCTGGTCTTCGACTACCCGACGCCCACCGCGCTGACCGAGTACCTCCGCTCGGAGCTCCTCGGTGACGACGAGACGGCGGCGGCCGGGGCCGTGGGCGCGGGCGTGGGCGCGGCGGTGACCGCGGACGACGAGCCGATCGCGATCGTCGGCATGAGCTGCCGCTACCCGGGTGGCGTCGAGTCCCCCGAGGAGCTGTGGCGCCTGGTGGCCGAGGGCGCGGACGGGATCTCCTCCTTCCCGGCCGACCGCGGCTGGGACCTTGAGAACCTCTTCGACGACGACCCGGACAACCCGGGGACCTCGTACGCCGACCAGGGCGGCTTCCTGGAGGGCGCGGCGGAGTTCGACGCCGGCTTCTTCGGTGTCTCGCCGCGCGAGGCGCTGGCGATGGACCCGCAGCAGCGGCTGCTCCTGGAGACGTCGTGGGAGGCGCTGGAGCGGGCGGGCATCGACCCGCTGTCGGTGAAGGGCGAGCGGATCGGCGTCTTCGCCGGCCTCATGTACCACGACTACCTCTCCCGGCTGACCGCGATCCCGGACGGACTGGAGGGCTTCCGCGGCACGGCGGGCGCGGGCAGCGTCGCCTCGGGCCGGGTCTCGTACCTCTTCGGCTTCGAGGGTCCGGCGGTGACGGTGGACACGGCGTGCTCGTCGTCGCTGGTGGCCCTGCACCTGGCGGTGCAGGCGCTGCGCAAGGGCGAGTGCACGATGGCGCTCGCCGGCGGCGTCGCCGTCATGTCCACCCCGGACACGTTCATCGACTTCAGCCGTCAGCGCGGCCTGGCACTGGACGGCCGCTGCAAGTCGTTCGCGGAGGCTGCGGACGGCACGGGCTGGGGCGAGGGCGTCGGCATGCTCCTCGTGGAGCGGCTCTCGGACGCGGTCCGCAACGGTCACCGGGTACTCGCCGTGGTCCGCGGCTCGGCCGTCAACCAGGACGGTGCGAGCAACGGTCTGACGGCTCCGAACGGTCCGTCGCAGCAGCGGGTCATCTGGCAGGCGCTCGACAGCGCCGGTCTGACGGCGGCCGACGTGGACGCCGTCGAGGCGCACGGCACCGGTACCAAGCTGGGCGACCCGATCGAGGCGCAGGCGCTGCTCGCCACCTACGGGCAGGACCGTCCCGAGGGGCACCCTCTGTGGCTGGGTTCGGTGAAGTCGAACATCGGCCACACGCAGGCCGCCGCCGGTGTGGCGGGTGTGATCAAGATGGTGCAGGCCATGCACCACGGTGTTCTCCCGCGCACCCTCCACGTCGAGGAGCCGTCCTCGCAGATCGACTGGACGGCGGGCGCCGTCGAGCTGCTCACCGAGGAGCAGGCGTGGCCGGAGCAGGGCCGCCCGCGCCGCTCCGCCGTCTCCTCGTTCGGCATCAGTGGCACCAACGCGCACGTGATCCTGGAGCAGGCTCCTGAGGTCGGGGGCGAGGCCGGGGTTGGGGTCTCGGCCCCGGTGGTCGGGGACGTTCCGGTTCCGGTGCTGGTGTCGGGGCGGTCGGCGGAGGCGGTGCGGGCGCAGGCCGCGCGGCTGCTGGAGTTCGTCGAGGCGCGGCCCGAGCTGGGCATCACCGGTCTCGGCGCCTCGCTGGCGGAGACGCGTACGGCCTTCGAGCATCGCGCGGTCGTCCTCGCGGGGGACCGGGAGGGACTGGTACGCGCGCTGGGCGCCGTGGCGGCGGGCGAACCGGACGTGTCGGCGGTGTCCGGTGTCGCGGCCCGGGGCCGACTCGCCTTCCTGTTCACGGGGCAGGGTGCGCAGCGGCTGGGGATGGGTCGTGGTCTGTACGAGTCGTTCCCGGTGTTCGCGGAGGCGTTCGACGCGGTGTGCGCGGAGCTGGACCCGCTGCTGGACCGTGCTCTGAAGGACGTCGTCTTCGAAGGCGAGGGCGAGGGGCTGTTGGACCGTACGGGCTTCACCCAGCCCGCGCTCTTCGCGATCGAGGTGGCGCTCTTCCGGCTCGCCGAGTCGTGGGGTGTGCGTCCGGCCTTCGTCGCCGGTCATTCGGTGGGTGAGATCGCGGCCGCGCACGCGGCGGGTGTCCTGTCCCTGCGGGACGCGGCTGCCCTGGTGGTGGCGCGTGGTGGGCTGATGGAGGCGCTGCCTGCGGGTGGTGTGATGGTCGCGGTCGAGGCGGCGGAGGAGCGGGTTGTTCCTCTGTTGGTCGAGGGTGCGGCGATCGCGGCGGTCAACGGGCCCGAGGCGGTCGTGGTCTCCGGGGCGGAGGCTGCGGTTCAGGCCGTTGTGGAGGCTTTGACGGCGCAGGGTGTGCGGTCGAAGCGGCTGCGGGTCAGCCACGCCTTCCACTCGCCGTTGATGGATCCGATGCTGGACGCGTTCCGTGAGGTCGTGGCGGGTCTGGAGTTCCACACCCCCCGCATCCCGTTCGTGTCGGCGTTGACCGGGTCTCTGGTTTCGGAGGAGATCGCGGAGCCGGAGTACTGGGTGCGGCACGTCCGCGAGGCGGTCCGCTTCCACGACGCCGTCCGCACGCTCGACGCCGAAGGCGTGGGCGCGTACCTGGAGTTGGGCCCCGACGGCGTACTGACGGCCATGGCCCGTCATTGCCTCCCCGAGAACACCGGTGCGGTCCTCGTGCCCGTCCTGCGCCGCGAGCGCCCCGAGGCGCAGACGGCGGTGACGGCGCTGGCGCACCTGCTCGCCCGGGACGCGGTGGCGGACCGGTCGGCGTACTTCAGCGGGATCGGCGCCGGTCCCTCGTACACCGACCTCCCCACCTACGCCTTCCAGCACCAGACGTACTGGATCCACGACCAGGGTCCCTCCATGGACGCCGGTGCCGCCGGCATCGCCCCCGTCGACCACCCCCTGCTGGGCGCTGCGGTCGCCCTGCCGGAATCGGCGGACCTGCTCTTCACCGCGCGTCTCTCGCTGCGTTCGCACGGGTGGCTGGACGATCACCGGGTGTTGGGCCGGGTGGTGGTGCCGGGTGCGGCGTTGGTGGAGCTGGCGATCCGGGCCGGTGACGAGGCGGGCTGTGGTCGTCTGGACGAGCTGAACCTTGAGGTGCCGCTGGTGCTTCCCGAGGACGGTGGCGTGCAGCTGCGTGTCCTGGTGGGCGAGGCGGACGGGGTCGAGCGGCGTTCGGTCTCGGTGTTCTCGCGGTCGGAGGACGACCTGGGTGACGGTCCGTGGACGCGGCACGCCACCGGTGTCCTGTCCGTCACGGACCCGGCGAGCGGTGTGAACCTGAGCGTCTGGCCGCCGGCCGGCGCGGCCGAGGTCTCGGTCGAGGGCATGTACGAGGTTCTGGCGGAGGTCGGGCTGGCGTACGGTCCGGTGTTCCAGGGGCTGCGTGCCGCCTGGCGTCTCGACGGCGAGGTGTTCGCCGAGGTCGAGCTGCCGGAGTCGGTGGCGGGGGAGGCGGGCCGTTTCGGTCTGCACCCGGCGCTGCTGGACGCGGCGCTGCACGGCATAGGGCTCGGTGACTTCGTCACCGGCGACGGCGCCGGCGCGCGGCTGCCGTTCGCGTGGTCGGGTGTTTCTCTGTACGCCTCCGGTGCCGCCGCCGTCCGCGTGCGGATCTCCCCGTCCGCCGGTACGGACGCGGTGTCCCTGGCCCTGGCCGACGCCACCGGCGCACCGGTGGCGTCCGTCGACTCCCTCGCGCTGCGGCCGGTCACGTCCGACCAGCTCGGCGGCGGCGCGGCGGCAGGCCTGCGGGACGCGCTGTTCGGGATCGACTGGACGGAACTGGCCCTCGAAGAAACGGCGTTGGACCTCTCCGCGAGCGTGGCCGTCGGCGTGCTCGGCTCGTCGGCCGAGCTGGGCCTGAAGCAGCTCGGGGCCGACGTCGAGACGTACGCCGGTCTGGAGGAGCTGCGGACGAGCGAGGCGCCGGTGCCGGAGGTCGTGTTCCTGCCCTGCCCGACCGCCGGCGGTACCGCCTCCGCGGAGCAGGTGCGGGAGGCGGTCGGGTGGGCGCTGGGTGTCGTTCAGTCGTGGTTGGTGGAGGAGCGGTTCGCCGGTTCTCGGCTGGTGCTGGTGACGTCGGGTGCGGGTGACCGGGTCGAGGACCTGGCCGCGTCGGCGGTGTGGGGTCTGGTGCGTTCGGCGCAGGCGGAGAACCCGGACCGTCTGGTCCTGCTCGACGTGACGGGCGAGGACCCTTCGTGGGGCCTGGTTCCGGCGGCGCTGGCCACTGGTGAGGTTCAGCTGGCGGTGCGTGGTGACGTGGTGCGTGTGCCGCGTCTGGGCCGGATCTCGCCGGATGCCGGATCCGGATCCGGATCCGTCGCCGGGTTCGGTGCGGGCACGGTTCTGGTCACGGGTGGTACCGGTGGTCTGGGTGCGGTGTTCGCCCGTCATCTGGTGACCGTTCACGGGGTGCGGGATCTGCTCCTGACGAGCCGCCGTGGCCTGGAGGCTCCGGGTGCGCGTGAACTGGTCGCGGAGCTGGCCGAGTTGGGTGCGTCGGCCGAAGTCGCGGCCTGTGACGTGACGGACCGTTCGGCACTCGCGGAGGTCCTGTCCTCCGTTCCCGCGGATCGTCCGCTCTCCGCGGTGGTGCACGTGGCGGGTGTCCTGGACGACGGTGTGGTGACCGAGCTGACCGCCGACCGTGTGAACGCGGTTCTGGCGCCCAAGGTGGACGCGGTCGTCCACCTCCACGAGCTGACGGACGGCCTGGACCTCTCCGCGTTCGTCGTCTTCTCCTCCGTCGCCGGCGTCTTCGGCAGCGCAGGACAGGGCGGGTACGCGGCGGCGAACAGCTTCCTCGACGCGTTCATGGAGCACCGCCGTACCCAGGGCCTGCCGGGTCTGTCCCTGGCCTGGGGCCTGTGGGACGGCGTCGGCGTCGCAGGAGGCTCGGGCGGCATGGGCGGCGGCCTGTCGGAGGCGGACGTACGCCGTGTCGAGCGCTCCGGCGTCCGGCTGCTGGACCTGCCCCTCGGGCTGGGGCTCTTCGACGCGGCGGCCGGGACCGGCCGCGCGGTCGTCGTCCCCGTACCGCTGGATCTGGCCGTGCTGCGCCGCCGGGACGACGTCCCCGCCCTGCTGCGCGCCCTCGTCCCCCCGGCGAAGCACCGCACGGCCGCCCGCGCGGGCGCCGGAACCGCGGGCGCCGCCGGGGCCGCCGCCGAGCAGTCGCTGCGGCAGCGCCTGCTGGCCCTGCCGGAGGAGGAGCGGGACGCCGCGCTGCTGGAGGTCGTACGCGGCCAGGTCGCGGCCGTCCTCGGGTACGCCGGAACCACGGCCGTGGACGCCGACCGGTCCTTCCGGGAGCTGGGATTCGACTCGCTCACGGCGGTCGAGCTCCGCAACGGCCTCGGGGCCGTCTCCGGCCTCGGCCTGCCCGCCACGCTCGTCTTCGACTACCCGACGCCCGCCGTCCTCACCGACTACCTGCGGACCGAACTCCTCGGCAAGTACGCCGAATCGGAGCTGCTCGGACAGTTCGACGCGCTCGTTCCGCTGATGGACGCGATCGCCCGCGACGAAGCGCTGCGCACGAAGGCCGAAGCCCGGCTGCGGACGCTGCTCGCGCAGCTCTCCGCCGGTCCCGCCACCGCCCGGTCGGCGGAGGACGAGGCCGAGGCCGAGGCGGAGCGGGAGATCGAATCGGCCACGGCGGACGAACTGCTCGACCTGATCGACAAGGAGTTCGGCTCGATGTAAGCGGCGGCCACCACCACAGCATCACCGCCGGGCGCGGCGGGTCCCTTTTCGCTACCTCACGGCTCCGAGCCGAAGAAATTCCCTGAGAGGGCAGTAGAACGATGGCCGACGAGACGAAGCTTGTTGAATACCTCAAGCGGGTCACTGCCGACCTGCGCCAGACGTCCCGGCGCCTGCGCGAGGTCGAGGCCGAGGCCACGGAGCCGATCGCGATCGTCGGTATGAGCTGCCGCTATCCGGGCGGTGTGGAGTCCCCCGAGGACCTGTGGCGCCTGGTGGCCTCCGGCTCCGACGGCGTCTCCCCGTTCCCCGTCGACCGCGGCTGGGACGTGGAGGGGCTGTACGACGAGGACCCGGACCACCGGGGCACCTCGTACACCCGCGAGGGCGGCTTCCTGAAGGGCGCGGCGGAGTTCGACGCCGGCTTCTTCGGCGTCTCGCCGCGCGAGGCGACGGCGATGGACCCGCAGCAGCGGCTGCTCCTGGAGACGTCGTGGGAGGCGCTGGAGCGGGCGGGCATCGACCCGCTGTCGGTGAAGGGCGAGCGGATCGGCGTCTTCGCCGGCCTCATGTACCACGACTACGCCACCAGCGTCGCCGAGGTCCCCGAGGAGCTGGAGGGCTACATCGGCAACGGCAGCGCGGGCAGCGTCGCCTCCGGCCGGATCTCGTACACCCTCGGCCTTGAGGGTCCGGCGGTGACGGTCGACACCGCCTGCTCCTCCTCCCTGGTGGCGCTCCACCTCGCCGTCCAGGCGCTCCGGCGCGGCGAGTGCACGCTGGCGCTCGCCGGCGGTGTCACGGTCATGTCGACCCCCGCGACCTTCGTGGAGTTCAGCCGTCAGCGCGGCCTCTCTCCGGACGGCCGCTGCAAGTCGTTCGCGGAGGGCGCGGACGGTACGGGCTGGGGCGAGGGCGTCGGCATGCTCCTCGTGGAGCGGCTCTCGGACGCGGTCCGCAACGGTCACCGGGTACTCGCCGTGGTCCGTGGCTCGGCCGTCAACCAGGACGGCGCGAGCAACGGTCTGACCGCTCCGAACGGTCCCTCCCAGCAGCGCGTCATCCGCCAGGCGCTCGACAGCGCCGGCCTGACGGCGGCCGACGTCGACGCCGTCGAGGCGCACGGCACCGGCACCAAGCTGGGCGACCCGATCGAGGCGCAGGCGCTGCTCGCCACCTACGGCCAGGACCGCTCCGAGGACCGGCCGCTGTGGCTGGGCTCGGTGAAGTCGAACATCGGCCACACCCAGGCCGCCGCCGGTGTGGCGGGTGTGATCAAGATGGTGCAGGCGATGCGCCACGGCGTCCTGCCGCGCACCCTCCACGTCGAGGAGCCCTCCTCGCAGATCGACTGGACGGCGGGCGCCGTCGAGCTGCTCACCGAGGAGCAGGCGTGGCCGGAGCAGGGCCGCCCGCGCCGCTCCGCCGTCTCCTCGTTCGGCATCAGTGGCACGAACGCGCACATCATCCTGGAGCAGGCCCCCGAGGCCGAGGCGGCAGCGGCGACGGCCGAGACGGAGGCGGCCCCGTCCGCCACCCCGTCCACCACCGCGTCCCCCACCGAGTCCGTCACCCCGCTCCCCACCGCGCCCACCGCGCCCTCCGCGCTCCCCTTCGCCCTCTCCGGAAAGACCCCCGCCGCCCTCCGCGACCAGGCCGCCCGCCTGGCCGCCTTCCTCCGGCGGGACGAGGAGGACGCGCCGGTCACGGCGACGGACCTGGACGTGGCGTACTCCCTCCTCACCTCGCGCGGCACCATGGAGAACCGTGCCGTCGTCGTGGCGGCCGACCGCGCCGAACTCCTCTCCGGCCTCGACACCCTGGCCCTCGGGGGCTCCGCGCCCGCCGTCGTCCAGGGCGTCCCGGCAGCGGGCAGGACGGCGTTCCTCTTCACCTTCCAGGGCAGCCAGCACCCTGGCATGGGCAGCGAGCTGTACGAGGCCTTCCCGGTCTTCGCCGCCGCCTTCGACGCGGTCTGCGCGGAGCTCGACAAGCACCTCGACCGCCCCATCCGGGACATCGTCTTCGCGGCGGAGGGCACCCCGGAGGCCGAACTCCTCGACCGCACCGGCTACTCGTCGCCCGCCATCTTCGCCCTCGAAGTGGCCCTGTACCGGCTGCTCGAACACTGGGGTCTGCGCCCCGACCTGATCGCCGGCGGATCGATCGGCGACTCCGCCGCCATCCACGTCGCGGGCGTGCTCTCCCTCGCGGACGCCGCGACCCTCGTCACCAGCCGCAGCCGCCTCATGAACGCCCTGCCGCCGGGCGGCGGCATGGTGGCCGTCGAGGCCCCCGAGCAGGTCGTACGGGAAGCCCTCGACGAGCTGGACGGCCGGGTCAACATCGCGCTCGTCAACGGACCGCAGGCCTTCGTCGTCTCCGGCGACGAAGAGCTGATCGTCGCCCTCGGCGACCGCTGGAAGGCCGAGGGCTACCGCATCAAGCGGCTCCTCGTCGGCCACGCCTTCCACTCCCCGCACATGGACCCGATGCTCGACGACTTCCGCCGCGTCGCCGCGAGCCTCGACTTCCGGGCCCCCACCATCCCGATGGTGGACGCCCTGACCGGCGAGCTGCTGAGCGCCGAGGAGGTGTGCAGCCCCGAGTACTGGGTGCGGCACGTCCGCGAGGCGGTGCGGTTCTGCGACTCGGTCCGCACCCTGGAGCGCGAGGGCGTCACCACCTACCTGGAGGTCGGACCGCTCGCCATGCAGAGCGTGATGGCCCGCGAGTGCCTGACCCAGGAGGACGCCGACACCGCCCTGGTCTCGACGCTCCGCCGGGACCGGTCCGAGGTCGGCTCGCTGCTCGCCGCCGTCGCACGGCTCCACACCCGGGGCATCCGCGTCGACTGGTCCGCGTTCTTCGCGGACCTCCGGCCGCGCACCACCGACCTGCCCACGTACGCCTTCCAGCGCGACCGCTACTGGCTGGAGGCCCCGGCGGGCGCCGCCCGCGTCGGCGACTCCGCCGCAGCCGCCGCACTGGGCCTGAGCCTCGCCGGCCACCCCCTGCTGGGCACCGCGATCGCCCTCGCCGAGGGCGGCGGCTTCCTGTTCACGGGCCGTCTCTCGCTGCGTTCGCACGGGTGGCTGGACGATCACCGGGTGTTGGGCCGGGTGGTGGTGCCGGGTGCGGCGTTGGTGGAGCTGGCGATCCGGGCCGGTGACGAGGCGGGCTGTGGTCGTCTGGACGAGCTGAACCTTGAGGTGCCGCTGGTGCTTCCCGAGGACGGTGGCGTGCAGCTGCGTGTCCTGGTGGGCGAGGCGGACGGGGAGGATCGGCGTTCGGTCTCGGTGTTCTCGCGGTCGGAGGACGACCTGGGTGACGGTCCGTGGACGCGGCATGCCACCGGTGTCCTGTCCGTCGCGGACTCGGCGAGCGGTGTGGACCTGAGCGTCTGGCCGCCGGCCGGCGCGGTCCAGGCCGACACGGAGGACATCTACGAGGTGATGGCCGGCGCCGGGCTGGCGTACGGCCCGGTGTTCCAGGGGCTGCGTGCGGCCTGGCGTCTCGACGGCGAGGTGTTCGCCGAGGTGGAGCTGCCGGAGTCGGTGGCGGGGGAGGCGGGCCGTTTCGGTCTGCACCCGGCGCTCCTCGACGCCACGCTCCACGGCATCGGCCTCGGTGACTTCGTCACCGGCGACGGCGCCGGCGCGCGGCTGCCGTTCGCGTGGTCGGGTGTCTCGCTGTACGCCTCCGGTGCCGCCGCCGTCCGCGTGCGGATCTCCCCGTCCGCCGGTACGGACGCGGTGTCCCTGGCCCTGGCCGACGCCACCGGCGCACCGGTGGCGTCCGTCGACTCCCTCGCGCTGCGGCCGGTCACGTCCGACCAGCTCGCCGGGGACGCGACGGCCGCCGCACTGCGCGACGCGCTCTTCCGCCTCGACTGGGCGGAGCTGCCCGTGGTCACGGGAGGAGCGGTGCCGTCCGACGCGGGCTGGGCGCTGCTCGGCGCCGACGACTCGGCCGTCGGGCGCGGACTGGCGGCGGCGGGCATCCCGTTCACCGCGTACGCCGGTCTGGAGGAGCTGCGGACGAACGACGCTCCCGCTCCGGAGGTCGTACTGCTGCCGTGCCCCGCTGCCGGTGAGGTGCGGGAGGCGGTCGGGTGGGCTCTGGGTGTCGTTCAGTCGTGGTTGGCGGAGGAGCGGTTCTCCGGTTCCCGGCTGGTGTTGGTGACGTCGGGTGCGGGTGACCGGGTCGAGGATCTGGCCGCTTCGGCGGTGTGGGGTCTGGTGCGTTCGGCGCAGGCGGAGAACCCGGGCCGTCTGGTCCTGCTCGACGTGACGGGCGAGGACTCTTCGTGGGGCCTGGTTCCGGCGGCGCTGGATTCCGGTGAGGTTCAGCTGGCGGTGCGTGGTGACGTGGTGCGTGTGCCGCGTCTGGGCCGGGTGGCGCCGGGTTCTGAGGTCGTCGCCGGGTTCGGTGCGGGCACGGTGCTGGTCACGGGTGGTACCGGTGGTCTGGGTGCGGTGTTCGCCCGTCATCTGGTGACCGTTCACGGGGTGCGGGATCTGCTCCTGACGAGCCGTCGTGGTCTGGAGGCTCCGGGTGCGCGTGAACTGGTCGCGGAGCTGGCCGAGTTGGGTGCGTCGGCCAAGGTGGCTGCCTGTGACGTGACGGATCGTTCGGCGCTGGCGGAGGTCCTGTCCTCCGTTCCCGCGGATCGTCCGCTTTCCGCGGTGGTGCACGTGGCGGGTGTTCTGGACGACGGTGTGGTGACCGAGCTGACCGCCGACCGTGTGAACGCGGTTCTGGCGCCCAAGGTGGACGCGGTCGTCCACCTCCACGAGCTGACGGACGGCCTGGACCTCTCCGCGTTCGTCGTCTTCTCCTCCGTCGCCGGTGTCTTCGGTGGCGCGGGTCAGGCCGGTTACGCGGCGGCGAACAGTTTCCTCGATGCGTTCATGGAGCACCGCCGTGCGCAGGGTCTGCCGGGTCTGTCTCTGGCGTGGGGTCTGTGGGACGGCGTCGGCGGTATGGGGGGCGGGCTCGACGCGCAGGACGTCCGCCGTGTGGAGCGCTCGGGTGTGCAGGTCCTGGGTGAGGCGCAGGGTCTTGCGTTGTTCGACGCGGCGTTGTGTGTGGACGCGGCGTTGCTGGTGGCGGTTCCGCTGGACCTGCGGGTCCTGCGGGGTCGTGCCGAGATACCCGCGCTCCTGCGGGGTCTGGTCACGGCACCCCGCCACCGCACCACCGCCTCCTCGGCGAAGGCGGCCGACGCCTCGCTTCGCCAGCAGCTGCTCGCACTGCCGGAGGAGCAGCGCCACGCGACCCTGGTCGGCCTCGTACGGCAGCATGTCGCCGCCGTCCTCGGGTACGCGGGCGGGGAGACGGTCGACCCCGACCGGGCCTTCCGCGAGCTCGGTTTCGACTCGCTCACGGCGGTCGACCTCCGCAACGCCCTCGGCCCCGTCACCGGTCTCACCCTGCCCGCGACGCTGGTCTTCGACTACCCGACGCCCACCGCGCTGACCGAGTACCTCCGCTCGGAGCTCCTCGGCGACGACGAGACGGCGGCGGCCGGGGCCGGGGCCGGGGCCGTGGGCGCGGCGGTGGCCGCGGACGACGAGCCGATCGCGATCGTCGGCATGAGCTGCCGCTACCCGGGTGGCGTCGAGTCCCCCGAGGACCTGTGGCGCCTGGTGGCCGAGGGCGCGGACGGGATCTCCTCCTTCCCGGTCAACCGCGGCTGGGACCTCGACTCGATCTACCACCCGGACCCGGAGCACCGGGGCACCTCGTACACCCGCGAGGGCGGCTTCCTGCACGACGTCGCCGACTTCGACGCCGAGTTCTTCGGGATCTCGCCGCGCGAGGCGCTGGCGATGGACCCGCAGCAGCGGCTGCTCCTGGAAGCGGCGTGGGAGGCCATCGAGCGGGCGGGCATCGACGCCAAGTCCCTCAGGGGCTCCCGCACCGGTGTCTTCGCCGGCCTCATGTACCGCGACTACCTGACCAGGCTGCGCTCCGTGCCGGAGGGCCTGGAGGGCTTCCGCGGCACCGCCAGCAGCGGCAGCGTCGCCTCGGGCCGTGTCTCGTACCTCTTCGGCCTTGAGGGTCCGGCGGTGACGGTCGACACCGCCTGCTCCTCCTCCCTGGTGGCGCTCCACCTCGCCGTCCAGGCGCTCCGGCGCGGCGAGTGCACGCTGGCGCTCGCCGGCGGTGTCACGGTCATGTCGTCGGCGGGGACCTTCGTGGAGTTCAGCCGTCAGCGCGGCCTCTCTCCGGACGGCCGCTGCAAGTCGTTCGCGGAGGGCGCGGACGGTACGGGCTGGGGCGAGGGCGTCGGCATGCTCCTCGTGGAGCGGCTCTCGGACGCGGTCCGCAACGGTCACCGGGTACTCGCGGTGGTGCGTGGCTCGGCCGTCAACCAGGACGGCGCGAGCAACGGTCTGACCGCTCCGAACGGTCCCTCCCAGCAGCGCGTCATCCGCCAGGCGCTCGACAGTGCCGGTCTGACGACCGTGGACGTGGACGTGGTGGAGGCGCACGGCACCGGTACCAAGCTGGGCGACCCGATCGAGGCGCAGGCGCTGCTCGCCACCTACGGCCAGGACCGTCCCGAGGACCGGCCGCTGTGGCTGGGCTCGGTGAAGTCCAACATCGGCCACACCCAGGCCGCCGCCGGTGTCGCGGGCATCATCAAGATGGTGCAGGCCATGCACCACGGCGTCCTCCCGCGCACCCTCCACGTCGAGGAGCCCTCCTCGCAGATCGACTGGACGGCGGGCGCCGTCCAGCTCCTGACCGAGGGGCAGGCCTGGCCGGAGACCGGCCGGGCGCGCCGCGCGGGCGTGTCCTCGTTCGGCATCAGCGGCACCAACGCCCACATCATCCTGGAGCAGGCCCCGGAAGCCGGGGCCGAGGACGGGACGGAGGCGGGGGCCGGCGAGCCCGCGGGCGGCGGAATGGTCCCGTGGATGCTGTCGGGCCGGACGGCGGAGGCGCTGCGGGCGCAGGCGTCGCGGCTCCTCGACTTCGTGGAGGCGCGCCCCGAGCTGGGCGTGACCGACGTGGCCTCCTCGCTGATGGCCCGTTCCGCGATGGACCACCGCGCGGTGGTCGTCGGCCGGGACCGCGGCGAGTTCCTCGACGGTCTGCGGGCCCTGATCCGCGACGGCGCGACGTCGAACGTCCCGGCCGCCGAGGACCCGGCAGGTGCCCGACTCGCCTTCCTGTTCACGGGGCAGGGTGCGCAGCGGCTGGGGATGGGTCGTGGTCTGTACGAGTCGTTCCCGGTGTTCGCGGAGGCGTTCGACGCGGTGTGCGCGGAGCTGGACCCGCTGCTGGACCGTGCTCTGAAGGACGTCGTCTTCGAGAACCAGGACCAGGGCGAGGGCCAGGACCAGGGCCAGGGGCTGCTGGACCGTACGGGCTTCACCCAGCCCGCCCTCTTCGCGATCGAGGTGGCGCTGTACCGCCTCGCCGAGTCGTGGGGCATCCGTCCGGCCTTCGTCGCCGGTCACTCGGTGGGCGAGATCGCCGCCGCGCACGCGGCGGGTGTCCTCTCCCTGCGGGACGCGGCCGCCCTGGTGGCGGCGCGTGGCGGGCTGATGGAGGCGCTGCCTGCGGGCGGTGTGATGGTCGCGGTCCAGGCGGGTGAGGAGCGCGTCGCCCCGCTCCTGGCGGACGGCGCGGCGATCGCGGCGGTCAACGGGCCGACGGCGGTCGTGATCTCCGGGGCGGAGGCCGCGGTCCAGACCGTCGTGGAGGCTCTGACGGCGGAGGGTGTGCGGTCGAAGCGGCTGCGGGTCAGCCACGCCTTCCACTCCCCGCTCATGGATCCGATGCTGGACGCGTTCCGCGAGGTCGTCGAAGGCCTGGAGTTCCACACCCCCCGCATCCCGTTCGTGTCGACGCTGACCGGGACGGCCGTCTCCGAGGAGATCGCCGACCCCGAGTACTGGGTGCGGCACGTCCGCGAGGCGGTCCGCTTCCACGACGCCGTCCGTACGCTCGACGCCGAAGGCGTGGGCGCGTACCTGGAGTTGGGCCCCGACGGCGTACTGACGGCCATGGCCCGTCATTGCCTCCCCGAGGACACCGGCGCGCTCCTCGTCCCCGCGCTGCGCCGCGAACAGCCCGAGGCGCCGGGCATCACCAAGGCGGTCTCGGAGCTGCACCGGCGTGGCGTGGACCTCGACTGGGAGGCCCTGTGCGGCGTCTCGGTCGACTGGGACTCCTTCTTCGCCGAGTCCGGCGCGCGCCGGGTCGAGCTTCCGACGTACGCCTTCCAGCGGCAGACCTTCTGGCTGGAGGACGCCGGCGACACCACGCAGGACGTCGCGTCGGTCGGCCTCAAGTCCGCCGGGCACCCGCTGCTGGGCGCCTCGATCGCGCTGCCCGAGTCCGACGGTCTGGTGTTCACGTCCAGGCTGTCGCCGCGCACGCACGCGTGGCTGAACGACCACCGCGTGCTGGGCCGGGTGATCGTGCCGGGCGCGGCCCTGGTGGAGCTGGCGATCCGGGCCGGCGACGAGGTCGGCTGCGGCACGCTGGACGAGCTCCTGCTGGAGGCGCCCGTCGCGCTCGCCGAGGACGGCGGCGTGCAGCTGCGTGTCCTGGTGGGCGAGGCGGACGGGGAGGAGCGGCGTTCGGTCTCGGTGTTCTCGCGCGCCGAGGACGACCTGGGCGACGGTCCGTGGACGCGGCACGCCACCGGCGTCCTGTCCACGGCCCGGCCGGCGAGCGACGCGGACCTGGGCGTCTGGCCGCCGGCGGGTGCGGTCGAGGCCTCCGTGGAAGGCGTCTACGAGGTTCTGGCGGAGGCCGGGCTGGCGTACGGCCCGGTGTTCCAGGGGCTGCGTGCGGCCTGGCGTCTCGACGGCGAGGTGTTCGCCGAGGTGGAGCTGCCGGAGTCGGTGGCGGGGGAGGCGGGCCGTTTCGGTCTGCACCCGGCGCTCCTCGACGCCACGCTCCACGGCATCGGCCTCGGTGACTTCGTCACCGGCGACGGCGCCGGCGCGCGGCTGCCGTTCGCGTGGTCGGGGGTCTCGCTGTACGCCTCCGGTGCCGCCGCCGTCCGCGTGCGGATCTCCCCGTCCGCCGGTACGGACGCGGTGTCCCTGGCCCTGGCCGACGCCACCGGCGCGCCGGTGGCGTCCGTCGACTCCCTCGTCCTGCGGCCGGTCACGTCCGACCAGCTCGGCGGCGACGCGTCCCTCCTGTCGGACGCGCTGTTCCGGGTCGACTGGGCGGAGGTGCCGACGGCGGGAGCCGTCCCGTCCGACACCGGCTGGGGGCTGCTCGGCGGCGAGGACTCGTCCGCCGGGCGGGCGTTGGCCGGGGCCGGGATCCCGTTCACCGCGTACGCCGGTCCGGAGGACCTCGCCACGGCCTCCGGTCCGCTGCCGAAGGTCGTGCTCCTGCCCTGCCCCGCCCCCGGGATCCCCGTGGAGCGCGGCGCCGCGGACCGGGTCGGGGCATCGGTCGAGCGGACCCTCGCCCTCCTCCGGTCCTGGCTCTCGGAGCCCCGCTTCGACGACGCGCGTCTGGTCCTGGTGACCTCGGGCGCGGTCGCCGCCCGCGCCGGGGAGCCGGTGCGGGAGCGGGATCTGGCGCCGGCCGCCGTGTGGGGTCTGGTGCGTTCGGCGCAGGCGGAGAACCCGGGCCGGGTGGTCCTCGCGGATCTCGCGGAGGACGACGGGGCCGCCTGGGCGGGGCTGTCGGCCGCGCTCGGCACCGACGAGCAGCAGTTCGCCCTGCGCGGCGACGCCCTGCTGGTGCCCCGGCTCGCCCGGGCCCGGACCGCCGACGCGCTGGTCGCGCCGGACGGTGACGCCCCCTGGCGGCTGGACGCCACCGTGCGGGGCACGCTGGAGAACCTGGTGCTGGTGCCGGCCCCGGAGGCGGCCGCGCCGCTGACGGCCGGGCAGGTGCGGATCGGGGTGCGGGCCGCGGGGCTCAACTTCCGTGACGTGATGCTCTCCCTCGGTCTCTACCCGGGCGACTTCGTGCTCGGCGGCGAGGGCGCGGGCGTCGTCCTGGAGGTCGGGCCGGAGGTCACCGGCGTCCGTCCGGGCGACCGGGTCATGGGCATCTTCGACGGCGCGTTCGGGCCGACGGTGATCGCCGACGCCCGGTCGGTGCACCGGATCCCCAAGGGCTGGTCGTTCGCGCAGGCGGCGGCCGTCCCCATCGTGTTCATGACCGCGTACTACGCGCTGGTGGACCTGGCCGGGGCCCGGCGCGGCGAGTCCGTGCTGATCCACGCCGCCGCCGGCGGCGTCGGCATGGCGGCGGTGCAGCTGGCCCGCCACCTCGGCCTGGAGGTGTACGGCACGGCGAGCCCCGGCAAGTGGGACACCCTGCGGTCCCTGGGGCTCGACGACGCGCACATCGCCTCCTCCCGCACGCTGGACTTCGAGGGCACGTTCCTCGGCGCGACCGGCGGGCGCGGGGTCGACATCGTCCTCGACTCGCTCGCCCGCGAGTTCGTCGACGCGTCCCTGCGGCTGCTGCCGGAGGGGGGCCGGTTCCTGGAGATGGGCAAGACCGACATCCGGAACCCGGAAGAGGTGGCCGCCGCCCATCCGGGGGTGCGCTACCGGGCGTTCGACCTCGTGGACGCCGGTCCGGAGCGGATCGGCGAGATGCTCGCCGCGCTCGTCGAGCTCTTCGAGAGCGGTGCCCTCGCGCCGCTGCCGGTGACCACCTGGGACGTCCGGCAGGCGCGCGACGCCTTCCGGTACGTCAGCCAGGCCAAGCACACCGGCAAGGTCGTCCTGACCGTGCCGGTGCCGCTCGACCCGCGGGGCACCGTGCTCGTCACCGGGGGCACCGGCGCCCTGGGCGGCCTGCTCGCCCGGCACCTGGTCGCCGAGTACGGGGTGACCAGGCTGGTCCTGACCAGCCGGCGCGGCCGGGACGCCGCCGGCGCCGCCGACCTCGAACGCGAGCTCACCGGGCTCGGCGCGGACGTCCGGATCGCCGCCTGCGACGTGTCCGACCGGGTGGCGCTCGCCGAACTCCTCGCGGAGGTCCCCGCCGAGCACCCGCTCACGGCGGTCGTCCACACCGCCGGCGTCCTCGACGACGGCATCCTGCCCTCGCTGACCGCCGAGCGCCTCGCGAAGGTGATGGTCCCCAAGACCGGCGCGGCCCTCGCCCTGCACGAGCTCACCCGGGACCTGGACCTGTCGGCGTTCGTCCTCTTCTCCTCCGCCGCCGGAGTCTTCGGCAACCCCGGCCAGGCCAACTATGCGGCGGCCAACGCCTCGCTCGACGCCATCGCCCAGTACCGGCGTTCGCTCGGCCTGCCCGCCGTCTCCCTCGCCTGGGGCATGTGGGAGGAGAGCAGCGACATGACCGCCCACCTGGGGGAGGGCGAACACGGCCGCCACGAGCGCGCCGGCGCCACCGCCCTCACCTCGCCGGAGGGGCTCGCCCTCTTCGACGCGGCGCTCGCGGACGGTACCGCCGCGCTGGTCCCCGCCCGGCTCGACCTGGCCGCCGTCAACGCCTCGTCCGGTCCCGTCCCGCCGCTGCTCCGCGGTCTCGTCCGGGCGTCGGTGCGCCGGGCCGCGGCCGCGGCGACGGCCGGGGACCGCGCGGGCTCCGTCTCTCCGGCCGAGCGCCTGGCGGGCCTGGCCAAGCGGGCCCGTGACCGGGAACTGCTCGACATCGTCCGCGAGAACACGGCGATCGTCTTCGGGCACGCCACCTCCGACATGGTCGAGGCCGGCCGCACCTTCAAGGCGATCGGCATCGACTCGCTCACCGCGCTGGAGCTGCGCAACCGGGTGGCGGCCGCCACCGGGCTGCGGCTCTCCCCGACCGTCGTCTTCGACTACCCGACGCCCGCCGCCCTGGCCGCTCACCTCCAGGAGCAGTTCGGCACCGGGGACGGGAACGAGGACGAGCCCGTGGGCGGCGAGGGCGGGAACGCGGCCGAGGAGGCACGGGGCGGCGCCGCCTCCCTGTCCGAGATCGACCGCCTGGAGGCGCTGCTCGGATCGGTCGACCAGGCCGACGAGGCCGCCGTCACCGTCCGGCTGCGCGAGCTGATGGCCGCCTGGAACGCCCGGACGACGGCCGCGCCGCCGGCCGGTGACACCGACATCGAATCCGCGACCGCGGAGGACATCTTCGACCTTCTCGACGGCGAGCTGGGCGCCCTGTGACCGCCGGGTCCCGGGCCCGGGACGACAGATCCCGGGCCCGGGGCCGCAGGCCCAGCCCCCGCCGACCCGCGAACCTCTGTTGGAGCGACTGCACGTGACGAACACCGACGCGAACACCAACGAAGCCAAACTGCTCGACTACCTCAAGCGGGCCACGACCGACCTGCGGGAGAGCCGCCGCCGTCTCGCCGAGGCCGAGGCCAAGGACCGCGAGCCGATCGCGATCATCGGCATGAGCTGCCGCTTCCCCGGCGGCGCCGACACCCCGGAAGGCCTCTGGGACCTCGTCGCCCGCGGCGGGCACGGCCGCTCCGGCTTCCCCGTCAACCGCGGCTGGGACCTCGACGCCCTCTTCGACGAGAGCCGCGGGGAGGCGGGCACCTCCTCCGTGCGGGAGGGCGGCTTCCTCCACGAGGCCGTCGACTTCGACGCCGAGTTCTTCGGGATCTCGCCGCGCGAGGCCCTGGCGATGGACTCCCAGCAGCGCCTGCTGCTCGAAGCCTCCTGGGAGGCCTTCGAGGACGCCTTCATCGACCCCGCCTCGGCCCGTGAGACCGCGGTCGGCGTCTTCGCCGGCGTCATCCACCACGACTACGTGACGAGGCTGGCCCACGCCCCCGACGACTTCGGCGGCCTCCTCAGCACCGGCAGCGCGGGCAGCGTCGCCTCGGGCCGGATCTCGTACACCCTCGGCTTCGAGGGCCCGGCGGTGACCGTGGACACGGCCTGCTCCTCGTCCCTGGTGGCGCTCCACCTGGCGGTGCAGTCGCTGCGCAAGGGCGAGTGCACGATGGCGCTCGCCGGCGGCGTCACGGTGATGTCCTCACCGGGCGCGTTCGTGGAGTTCAGCCGTCAGCGCGGCCTGGCGCTGGACGGCCGCTGCAAGTCGTTCGCGGAGGGCGCGGACGGCACGGCGTGGGGCGAGGGCGTCGGCATGCTGCTGGTGGAGCGGTTGTCGGACGCGGTCCGCAACGGTCACCGGGTGCTCGCGGTGGTCCGTGGCTCTGCGGTGAACCAGGACGGCGCGAGCAACGGTCTGACCGCTCCGAACGGCCCGTCGCAGCAGCGCGTCATCCGGCAGGCGCTCGACAGCGCCGGTCTGACGGCGGCCGACGTCGACGCCGTCGAGGCGCACGGCACCGGTACCAAGCTGGGCGACCCGATCGAGGCGCAGGCGCTGCTCGCCACCTACGGCCAGGACCGTCCCGAGGGGCACCCCCTGTGGCTGGGTTCGGTGAAGTCGAACATCGGCCACACGCAGGCCGCCGCCGGTGTGGCGGGCGTCATCAAGATGGTGCAGGCGATGCGCCACGGCGTCCTGCCGAAGACCCTGAACGTCGAGGAGCCCTCCTCGCGGATCGACTGGACGATGGGCGCGGTCGAGCTGCTGACCGAGGAGCGGGAGTGGCCGCGGGCCGAGCGCCCGCGCCGGGCCGCCGTCTCCTCCTTCGGCATGAGCGGCACCAACGCCCACGTCATCCTCGAAGAGCCGGCGGACGAGGCCGCGGCAGGGGAAGCCCTCCCGGCGGAGGCGCCCGCCGGGACGGCGGGGACCCCCGTCGTGCCCTGCCCGATCTCCGGCCGCACCGAAGAGGCCCTGGTCGCCCAGGCCGTACGCCTGCGCGACCACCTCGACCGGGGCGACGCCCCCGCCCGCCTCGCCGACATCGGCCACACCCTCGCCACCGGACGGGCGGCCTTCGAGCACCGGGCCGTGCTCATGGCCGCCGACCACGAGGAACTCCGCGCCCGTCTCGACGCGCTCGTCGCGGGAGAGCCCGCCGAGGGACTCGTCCGGGGCACCGCGACCGCCGACCCGGACGCCGGCGTGGTCTTCGTCTTCCCCGGCCAGGGCGCCCAGTGGCCCGCCATGGCCCGGGACCTCCTGCGCACCTCGGCCGTCTTCCGCGAGCGGATGGGGGAGTGCGCCGAGGCGCTCGCCCCGCACACCGACTGGTCGCTCCTCGACGTGCTGGAGGAGAAGCCCGGCGCCCCGACCTTCGACCGCGTCGACGTCGTCCAGCCCGCGCTGTTCGCCATGATGGTGTCCCTGGCGGCGCTGTGGCAGTCGTACGGGGTGCGGCCGGCGGCCGTCGTCGGGCACTCCCAGGGCGAGATCGCGGCCGCGGCCGTGGCCGGGGCGCTCTCCCTGGAGGACGCCGCCCTCGTCGTGGCCCGGCGGAGCCGGGTGCTGGCCGAACTCTCCGGGCGCGGCGGCATGATGTCCGTGGCGCTGCCCGTGGCACGCGTCACCGAGGACCTCGCGGCGTACGGCGAGCGGGTCGCGGTCGCCACCGTCAACGGCCCGGCCGCCACGGTCGTCGCGGGGGAGACCGCCGCCCTCGACGCGCTCTTCTCCCGCTACACCGACGAGGGCGTCCGGGTCCGCCGCATCCCGGTGGACTACGCCTCGCACTCGCCGCAGGTCGAGGCGATCAGGGACCGTCTGCTCGACGTCCTGGAGCCGGTCCGGCCGCTGCGGCCCCGGCTGCCGCTGTACTCGACGGTCACCGGCGAGATCGTGGACGAGGCCACCCTCGACGCCGGCTACTGGTACGAGAACCTGCGCAGGACCGTGCGGTTCGACCGGTCCATCCGCCGGCTGGCCGCCGACGGGCACCGGTTCCTCGTCGAGATCAGCCCCCACCCGGTGCTCACCCTCGGCATCACGGAGACCCTCTCCGCCGCCGAGGGCTCCCTCGCCGACCGCTCCGTCGTCGTCGACTCCCTCCGCCGCGACCAGGGCGGACTCGCCCGCTTCCTCGAATCGGTCGCCGAACTCCACGCGCAGGGCGGCCCGGTCGACTGGCGGCCCGTGTTCGCGGACCACCGGGCCCGGCCGGTCGACCTGCCCACCTACGCCTTCCGGCACCGGCCGTACTGGCTGGAGGACGGCGTGCCGGCCGGCGGCGCGGGCCCGTCCGGGACGACCCCCACCGGCCACCCGCTCGCCGCCGCGCTCCTGGAGCTCCCCGAGGCCGGGGCGCTGCTCCTCACCGGCACGGTCTCCGCGCGCGCCCACGCGTGGCTCGCCGACCACACGGTGTCCGGGACGACGGCCCTGCCGTCCGCCGCGCTCGTCGACGCGGCGCTGCTGGTCGCGGCCCGGGCGGGCTGCCCGCACGTCGAGGAGCTGACCGTCGAGTCGCTCCCGCCGCTCGCGGAGACCGGCGCCCTCGCCGTCCAGTTCCTCGCGGAGGCCCCCGACGGCACCGGCCGGCGCAGGCTCACCGGGCTGTCCCGGCCCGACGGCGCCCCCGAGGACGAGCCCTGGACCCGCCGGTTCACCGCCGTCCTGTCCCCGGAGGCCCCGGAGGCCGCCTTCGACCTGACGGCCTGGCCGCCCGCCGGCGCCACCGCCGTCGACCCCGACGAGCTGTACGACCGGCTCGCCGGCACCGGCGTCTCCCACGGCCCCGCCTTCCGCGCCGTCACCCGCGCCTGGCACCGGGGCGAGGAGTACTTCGCGGAGGTGGCCCTGCCGTCCGTCCTCGGGGACGACACGACGGCGTTCCCCCTGCACCCGGTCCTCCTGGACGCCGCCCTCCACCCGGCCCTCGCGACCGCCGGGGAACCGCTCCAGGCGGTGGCGTGGCACGGGGCCACCCTGTACGCGACCGGTGCCCGGTTCCTGCGCGTCCGCGCCGAGCGGCTCCCGGACGGCTCCCTGACGGTCGAGCTCGCCGACGCCGTGGGCGCGCCGGTCGCCGAGGTCCGCGGCGTACGGACGGCCGCCGCGCCCCTCGCCGGGGCCCGCGCCACCGCACCCCTGCTGCGCCCGGTCTGGGAGGCCGTCGCGAACCCGTCCGGGTCCGACGACTCCCGCCGCTGGGCCCTGCTCGGCGCCCTCGGCGCCGGTGCCTCCCGCTTCCGGGAGTGGGAGCACGCCGGCCTCGGCGCCGGCGCGTACCCGGACCTGGCCGCGCTGCTGGCCGTGACCGCGGAGGGCCCGGGCGTGCCCGGCGTCGTCCTGGCCGAGCACGTGCCCCCGGCGGACCCGGTCGACGGCCGGACGGTGCTGGCCGAGGTCGCCCGCGCGAGGGAACTGCTCCACGGCTGGCTGGCCGAGGAGCGGTGCGCGGACTCCCTGCTGGTGGTGGCGACCAGGGGGGCGGAGACCGTCGCCCCCGGGGACCCGCTGCCCGACCCGTACGCCGCCGCCGTGCGCGGTCTCGTCCGGGCCGTCCAGGCCGCCCACCCCGGCCGGGTCGTCCTGGTGGACCTCGACGACGGCGACACGAGCCGCAAGACGCTCCCCCAGGCGCTGGCCACCGGTGAGCCGGACCTCGCCCTCAGGGACGGGGCGGCGAGCGCCCGCCGCCTGGTGAGGACCGACGGCCCCGACACCGCCGACGTCCCGGCCACGCCGGACACGACCGTGCGGATCGTCGACGCGGACCGGGGCGAGGGGGGCTCCGACGCCGCTCTGGCCGCCGAGGTCGACGCGGCCCTCGGTCTCGACACGGCCCCCGGGCAGGGCGTGCTGTTCGTGACCCCGATCGGCGGCGTCCTGGGCGCGTCCGGCGAACACTCCGCCGTCCTCGGCGCGTTCCTCGCCGCCCTGGCGCGGCGGCGCCGGGCGGACGGACTGCCGACGGCGCTCGTCGGCTGGGGGGCGGACCGGGGCGGCGCGCCGCTCGGGCTGGCCGCCCACCCGGGCGAGGCTGACGCGCGGCTGCTCTCCGTCGCCGGGGACGGGGCCGTTCTCGTCGGCGCCCGCCCGGACGGCCGGGCGCTGCGCGCGGCCGGCGCGGAGGTTCCCGCGCTGCTCGGCGGGCTGATCCCCGCGCAGCCGCGGCGGGCCGCCGACCCGACCGCCGGCGCGGGCGGGGGCACGCCGCGCGAGCGGCTCGCCGGGCTGCCGAAGGCCGAGCGGGCGGTCGCGCTGGCCGAGCTGGTGCGGGCGCACGCCGCCACGGCCCTCGGCCACGCCTCCGCCGACTCGCTCGCCGTCGACCGGTCGTTCACCGAGGCCGGGTTCCAGTCGGTGGCCGCCCTCCAGCTGGCCCGCCGGCTGGCCGAGGCCACGGGTCTCGACCTTCCCCCCGTGGCGGTCTTCGACCATCCGTCGGTGACCCGGCTCGCCGCGCACCTCGCCGAGCTCCTCGACGAGCGGGCCCCGGGTGGCGACCGCCCGGAGCGGCGGGCGGCGGACACCTTCGTCCGGCTGTTCCGCACCGCGTACGAGCGGGGCCGGACCGAGGAGGCCGTCGACGTGCTGATGGCGGCCTCTCGGCTGCTGCCGGACTTCGGCTCCCGCGACGAGGTCACCGCGTGGCCGGAACCGGTCGGGCTGGCGTCGCGGCCGCCGGCGGCGGACGTCCCCGGCGTCTTCGCGTTCCCGTCGCTGGGCGCGGCCTCGGGGCCGCACGAGTACCTGGCACTGGGCGCCGTCTGGAACGGCACCCGGCCCCTGACGGTCCTCCCGCACCCCGGCTTCGCCGGCGACCCGGTGCTGCCGCGCACCTGGCGGGCGCTGGTGGCCGCCCAGGCGCGGGCCGTCGCGGACGCCGCGGCCGGCACCGCCCCCGTGCTCCTGGGGCACTCCTCGGGCGGCTGGGTCGCGCACGCGGTGGCCGGTGAGCTCGCCGGGCTGGGCGTGGACGTGGCGGCCGTCGTGCTGCTCGACACGTACGCGCGCGGGGAGGACCGGCACAGCCTGTCCGTCCTGGCGGGCAGGCTCGTCGACGCCGAGGACGCCTTCCTGGCGCCGGACGACGACCGGCTGATCGCCATGGGCGGTTACCTCCGGGCGTTCGCCGACTGGGAGCCCGCGCCGGCCGGCGTCCCCACGCTCCTCCTGCGCGCGGCCGCCTCCGGTGCCGCACGCGGCTGGGAGCACGCCACCCACGAGACGGAGGCGCCCGGCGACCACTTCTCGCTCCTGAGCGGCGACTGCGCCACCACGGCCGCCGCCGTCGACGGCTGGCTGAAGGAGGTCGTCGGCCGATGACCGACTCCCCCGGCCGTCTGCTGGCCGTCTCCGACCTGCACATCGCCTACCCGGAGAACCGCGCCATCCTGGAGGAGCGGATCCTCCCCACGTCCCCCGACGACTGGCTGCTGGTCGCGGGCGACGTCGGCGAGACCGCCGCCGACATCGAATGGGCCCTCGGGCTGCTGCGCGACCGGTTCGCCCAGGTGGTCTGGGTGCCCGGCAACCACGAGCTGTGGACCCCGAGGGACGACGCCGTCCAGCTGCGCGGCGACGAGCGCTACCGCCACCTCGTGGAGGTCTGCCGGCGGCTCGGCGTGCTGACCCCGGAGGACCCGTACCCGGTGTGGACCGGGGCGGGCGGTCCGGTGGTCGTGGCACCGCTGTTCGTGCTCTACGACTACTCGTTCCGGGCCGACGGCCTGACCCAGGAGGAGGCCCTGGCCGCCGCGTACGAGTCGGGGGTGGTGTGCTCGGACGAGTTCCTGCTGTTCCCCGACCCGTACCCGTCCCGGGACGCCTGGTGCCGGGCGCGGGTCGCGGAGACCCGGGCCCGGCTCGACGCCGTCGACCCGTCCCTGCCGACCGTCCTCGTCAACCACTTCCCGCTGGTGCGCGAGGACACCGAACTGCTGTACTACCAGGAGTTCGCGCAGTGGTGCGGCACCCGCCTCACCGCCGACTGGCACACGCGGTACCGCGCGGCGGCCGTGGTGTACGGGCACCTGCACATCCCGCGGACGACCTTCCACGACGGGGTCCGCTTCGACGAGGTCTCCATCGGCTACCCGAGGGAGCACCGCAAGCGCGGGCTGCCCCGCGGGGTGCTGCGGGACGTCCTGCGCGCGCGGGGGGAGGAGCGGTGATCGGGGCCGTCCTGCCGCCGGAGGCGTCGTGGGCGACGCTGGACCACGACCCGGGGCCCGAGGTGCTCTTCCCCGCCGAGGCGGCGATCGTCGCGAACTCCGTCGCCTCCCGGCGGGCGGAGTTCGCCGCCGGCCGGCACTGCGCCCGGCTGGCCCTGGAGGGCCTCGGCATCCCGCCGGTGCCGATCCCGTCCGGGCCGCGCGGGGAACCCCGCTGGCCGGACGGGATCGTCGGCAGCCTCACCCACTGCGCCGGCTTCCGGGCGGCCGCCGTGGCCCGCCGCGCGGACGTCCGCGCGGTCGGCATCGACGCCGAGCCGCACGCGCCGCTGCCGGAGGGCGTACTGGACGCGATCGCGCTGCCGGAGGAGGCCGCCCACCTCCGGGAGCTGCGGCGCGACCGGCCCGGAGTCGACTGGGACCGGCTGCTGTTCAGCGCCAAGGAGTCCGTCTACAAGGCGTGGTTCCCGCTGGCCGCGCGGATGCTCGGCTTCGACGAGGCCCGCCTCGTCCTCACCGCGGACGGCCGGTTCACGGCCCGGCTGCTGGTGCCGGGCCCGGTCGTGGACGGCCGCGCGCTGACCGGGTTCGCCGGCCGGTGGGCGGCCGGCGAGCACCACGTCGTGACCTCGGTCCACGTGCCGGCGCGCCCGGGCGGGGCCGCGCCGGGCGAAACCCATGCAAGCGAGATCGAAGCAAGAGAAACGGAAGAAACCCATGGCTGAGCTCCCCCTGCTGGACGACCCCTGGCTCGTACGCCACCACCCCGCGCCCGGCAGCGACCTCACCCTCGTCTGCTTCCCCCACGCGGGCGGATCGGCCAGCTACTTCCGCCCGCTCGCCGGCGCGCTGGCGCCCCGCGTCGACGTGGTGTCCCTCCAGTACCCGGGGCGGCAGGACCGCAGGAACGAGCCGTGCATCGAGAGCGTCGACGGGCTGGCGGACGCGATCACCCGGGCGCTGCGGCCGCTGGCCGGCCGTCCGCTGGCCTTCTTCGGCCACAGCATGGGCGCCATGCTCGCCTTCGAGACCGCGCGCCGGCTCGCGGCCGGCCAGGGCACGGAGCCGCTGGGCCTGGTCCTCTCGGGCCGCCGCGCGCCCCGGACGGTGCGCGAGGAGAACGTGCACCTGCGGGACGACGCGGGGCTGATCGCCGAGATCCAGAAGCTGAACGGCACGGACCCGGCCCTCCTCGTCGACGAGGACATCCTGCGGATGGCGCTGCCGTCGCTCCGCGCCGACTACACGGCGGTGGAGACCTACGTGTACCGGGAGGGCCCGGCGCTCGACTGCCCCGTCCGGGTCTTCACGGGCGCCGCGGACCCGCAGGTGAACCGGGAGGAGGCGGAGAGCTGGGCCGAGCACACCGCCTCGACCTTCGCCGTCCGCACCTTCCCCGGCGGCCACTTCTACCTGAGCGAGCACCCCGGCGAGGTGATCGCCGCCCTCGTCGAGGAGCTCGACGACTTCCGGCGCTGAGGGCCGGAACGGGGCTGCCCGGGTCCGTCGGGACCCGGGCAGTCGTTCCGTGGCGCGGTTCCGCTCAGCCGCCGAAGTACCGCGCGGCCACCGCGATGTGGCCCGGAAAGGCCAGCGGTGTGTCGGGACCGGCGGTCGTGACCTCGCTGACCTCCGCGTCGCGGTGGTCGGGCAGTGCCTCGATCGCGGGAAGCACGCCGAACACGGCGACGCACTCGCGGTTGCTGTGCACGTCGAAGAGCCGCACGTCCGAGGGGGCGAACCGCACCCCGGTCTCCTCGCGCAGCTCGCGGACGACGGCCTCCTGCCAGGTCTCCCCGTGGTCCATGTAGCCGCCGGGCAGGGCCAGGTGGCCGCGCCGGGGCTCGATGTCCCGGCGGACGACGAGCAGCCGGCCGCCGGCCACCGGTACCAGGGCGACGGCCACGGGGAGCGGGTTGCGGTAGGTGGTGCGCCCGCAGGACCCGCAGGTGCGCGGCCAGGTGTCGGTGTCGGCGTACCGGGTCCCGCAGTGCCCGCAGTACGTCACGCGGCCACCGCGCCGGCGGTCCGGGACTCCTCGGTGGCGGCGGCCCGGGCCTCCGCGGCGGCCTTCGCCCTCCGCGCCTCCCGTATGACGATCTTGAAGCAGGAGTGCTCGTCCAGCGCCGTGTCCACGAGCACGCCCGTGAACCGGCTCCGGATGACCTCGAACGCGTCGATCCGCTTGTTGAAGAGCACCGGGTCGACGAAGTCGTCCCGCTCCGCCTCGCGCGAGTTGATGCGCTTGCGGGCCTCGATGAAGCTGGCCCGGTTGAAGAACGCCACGTGCGGGGTGGGGAAGTGGGACACGATGTCCGAGACGACCCGCCACTGGACGGGCGAGAAGCCGCTGGAGGAGACCAGGATCTCGCACAGCGCCGAGTACAGGTACCGGTCGACGATGACGGCGTGGCCCCGGTCGAGCAGCGGGACGATCCGCGTCTTGATGGTGTTGAGCCGGTCGCCGGCCACCGCGAGGAACATCGAGAAGATGTCGACCCGGTTCTCGGACTCCGCCGTCAGCGGGTCGGTCTTGTACTCGGTGAAGAGGGCGAGCCGCTTGCACTCGTTGCTCGGCAGCTTGAACACGTGGACCTGGTAGCCCATCTTGCGCAGACTGGCCTTGAGACGCCGGATGTTCGTGGTCTTGCCGGACCCGTCGACGCCGGAGAAGCTGACGAGCAGCCCGCGCCCGGGATGCGCTCCGGTGGCGATGTCGGCGGGTATGCCGGAAGGTGTGCCGGTCACTGGGCGCTCCGGGTGATGAGTGCGTTGATGAATTCCATGTTCCGCTTCGGGTTGAAGAGCAGTCCCTCCGAGAACTCCGGCCGGTGCGCCTTGAAGGACGGGCCGAGCCGTCGGATCAGGTCGAGGAGCCGCAGGAAGCGGGCGTCCCGCAGGAACGCGTCCCGCAGCTCCGGCCGCAGGAAGGAGTAGTACGTGAAGTCGTTCGCGTACAGCGGCTGGGCACCCTCGTAGGCGGCCTCGGTGATCTTGAACGGCACGGCGCGCAGCGGGTTGTCGTGCCAGATCGTGCCGGGCTCGCGGTCGTGGGCCGCGTCCGTGATGTGGCCGCCCGTCAGGAGCCGGGCGATGTTGGACTTGCGGAACAGCTCGGGGTCGCGGCCGCGGTCGGGCAGGGCGGCGATCAGGCCGTCCACGCCGGGGGCCGTGGTGATCCCGTGGATGCTGTGCGAGATGACCGAGGTCTGGTGGTCGCTCGTGAAGACGCCGTCGAAGCGCGGCGGCAGGTTGAAGCGCGCGTACGGGACCTCGCTCATCGACTGCACCATGGAGATGCCGGCCTGGTGCCCGGCCACGAAGGGGCCGTGGATGTTCAGGCCGTTCCAGGTGAAGGCCGAGTTGATCATGAAGGGGAAGCGGAGGAGCCGGCCGGACTCGTTGAGGGGGGCCAGCGTCACGTCGACCGACGCGTACCGCAGGTCGATCTCCTTCGGATCGAACCCGTTCTCCTCCAGGACGGTGCGCGCCCAGTCGAAGAACTCCGAGCGGACGTAGTCCCGCTCGATGAGGCGCGGCAGGCCCGAGGGGGGATCCTGGTAGAGGTACTCGTTCAGCGACAGCGTCCGCGTGTACTCCTCCCTCAGATCCTGCTGCAGGTACCGCACGTTGACGTCAAGGACCGCTTTTGGCACTAGTTCACCCCGTTGGCTCAGAAGGGTCTGGAGGCAGGATCAGGCGGTCCAGTCGAGACCGAGGTCGACGGCGCGGGCCGAGTGGGTCAGCGCGCCGATGCTGACGATGTCCACGCCGAGCGCGGAGAGCTCCGTGATGCGGTCGCGGGAGACGGACCCCGAGACCTCGACCACGGCCCGGCCGTCGATGACGGTCATGGCCTTGGCGATGCGCTCGTTGGTGAAGTTGTCGAGGATGACGATGTCGACGCGGGCGGCCAGCGCCTCGGCGAGCTGCTCCTCGGTGTCCACCTCGCAGGTGATGCGCGTGGCGTGCGTGGCCGCCGCGCGGGCCCGGGTCACCGCGGCGGTGATGCCGCCGGCGGCCGCGATGTGGTTGTCCTTGATCAGCACCGCGGCGCCGAGGTCGGACCGGTGGCTGTGCCCGCCGCCGCAGCGGACCGCGTAACGCTCCACGATGCGCAGACCGGGCGTGGTCTTGCGGGTGTCGGTGATCCGGGTGGGGGCGCCGGGCGTCACGGCGTCGACGAAGGACCGGGTCAGCGTTGCCACGCCGCTCATGCGCTGCGCGAAGTTCAGCGCGAGGCGCTCGCCCTTGAGGAGCGAGCGGGCCGGGCCCTCCAGGGAGACCGCGGCCTGCCCCGCGGCGAGCCGCCCGCCCTCCTCGCAGAGCAGCTCGACGCGGACCTTCGGGTCCAGCTGGGCGAACACCTCGGTCACCAGGGGGCCGCCGGAGAAGACCAGGTCCTCCCGCGCCGCCATGACGGCCCGGCCGACGGCGTCGTGCGGGACGCAGGCGTCCGTGGTGGTGTCGCCGCGTCCGAGGTCCTCGATCAGACAGTGGGAGACGAGCTCGCGGATGACGGGCAGCTCAAGCAAGGTCTTGCCTTTCGGGTAGTACGGGGAACGGGCCTGGATCTCAGGCGCCGGCCGTGTAGAAGGGCTCCGATTCCCAGGTGCGGATCGCCTCGTAGTCGGAGATCACCTGCTTCCGGTCGGAGTGGGAGAGGTACAGGTAGCCGGGGGAGGAGGCCAGGTCGGCGGTGACGGGCGTCGGGGCGCCCACCGGCACCTCGGCCACCAGGTCCGTGCAGGACTCCAGGGAGAGCAGGGCGCGGGCCCACGGCCGGGGGCTGCCGGGGCCGGCGAAGCGGTTGATCAGCGAGACGTACCGCAGGTTGCCCCCGGTGCCCCACGCCGGGTCCTCGGTGCCGGGGCGCCCCAGGATCGCGTCGGTCAGCGCGGACAGGTGCGAACTGCCGAAGTGGAGCTCGGCGACGGCGGGGAGCACCCCGCCGCCCAGCCGGGCGCCGGTCTCGATGAGGACGGGCCCGGACGCCGTGAGCATGACCTCGCTGTGGGCCGCGCCGTCGCGTATCCCGAGGGCGGTCAGCGCCTCCCGGACGTAGGCGTGCAGCAGCCGGGCGGTGGCGGAGGAGTGCGGGACGGGCTCCTCGTGGTCGTAGACCGGCGCGTGGGCGTCGCTCTCGGTCTTGGTGTACCGCCAGGTCTCCACCATCCGGTGGATGCCGCCGGAGGAGACGGAGTTGATGTAGTACTCGGTCCCCCGGAGCCGTTCCTGCACCAGGGCGCCGGAGTTGGGGTTCCCGAAGAAGTTGCCGGAGCCGAGGATGGCGAGGGTGGCCTCGCGGACCTCCTCGGCGGTGGAGCAGAGGGTCACGTGGTCGGAGCCCGCCGAGTCGGCCGGCTTCACGACCGCCTCGCCGAGGCCCTGGGCGCGGTAGTACGCCACGGCCGCCTCGGCCGTCTCGCAGAACTCGCCCCGGGGGGCGGCGACCCCGGCCCGCCGGAGGGCGGCGGCCATCAGCACCTTGTTCCGGCGCGCGCCGGCCAGGGCGGGGTCGTTGCCCCGGAGCCCGAGGGCGGCGGTGAGCCGTTCGGCGAGCTCCACCCCGGACTCGGTGGAGGGGACCACGGCGTCCAGGGCGCCGGCCCGCAGCAGCGCCGTGAACTCCTCGGTCGGCTCCCGGTGGCCGAGGTCACGCGCGTAGGAGTCGGGCAGGAAGGAGCGGGCGTAGTACTCGGGGACCTCGGGCATGGACGTCGTGTGCCAGCACTCGACGCCGGCCGCGTGCAGCCGCTGGGCGAGCCGCGAGCCCGTGGAGTATCCGTCGACGATCAGAACGCGCATGTGCGGGCCCCTTCAGTTGCCCGCCACGAGCGGCCGGGCCGCGCCGTGGGAGCGTAGGAGTGCCTGGGAGCCGGCGGCGGCCAGGAGCGTGGCCGCGGCGAAGAGCAGCCAGCCGGTGGTGCCCGCGTGGACCACGGCGACGAGCAGCAGCGGGCCGACGATGTTGAGGATCGCGGAGCTGAGGTCGAAGGCGGCCAGGTACTGGTCGCGGGAGCGCTCGGGCGCGAGCTCGAAGGAGATGGTCCACCACGCGGGGCCCTCGAACATCTCCCCGGCGGTGAGCAGGACCGCGGCCACCAGGATCGCGGTGACGGCGGCCACCGTGCCGAGCCGGCCGGCGGCGATGAAGAGCAGCGCCGTGCCGGTGAAGGCGGCGGCGCTCAGCCACAGGGCCCGCAGCGAGCGCGGCACGTCGTCGACGCGGCCGGAGACCCGGAACTGGAAGAGGACGACGAGGAGCGTGTTGACCGCCATCACGACGCCGACGACGGCCGAGGGGACGTGCGGGGTGCCGAGCACCCACAGCGGGAGCGCCACCTCGAAGACGAGGAGGCTGCTGCCGAAGACCGAGGCCATCGGCATCAGGGCGAAGTACCGGACGTCGCGCAGCACGCTGAGGTCGAGCCGGTCCGGCGCCTTGGGCGGGGTGGCGGGCCGCAGCCGGTAGTAGCAGAAGGCGCTGGCGAGGAAGGTCAGGCCGTTGACCGTGACGGCGGCCCGCAGCGCGGCCTCGGAGTCCAGGGCCAGCACCCCGGCGCCGAGCGCCGCGGACACCAGGTAGCCGATGTTCCGCAGCGCCCGGTTGGTGCCGAGGGTCGCCGAGCGCTGCTCGGCGCCCACGACGGAGGCGGTGACGCTCTGGTTGAGCCCGATGCCGCCGGCGCGGAACAGGCCCATCAGGACGCTCATCAGGAGGAAGACGGTGAAGCTCTGCGAGAGCGCCACCACGCCGAGGACCGCGGCCCGCGCGACGCGGCTGAGGATGGTGTACGGCCACACCCCGTAGCGCCCGGCGACGATGCCGGAGGGGACGGTCGCGAGCAGTTCGGCGACACCGGCGGCGGAGAGCGCGAGCGCGAGGTCACCGCCGTCCGTCTGCGGCAGCCGGAGCACCAGGAACGGCACGCAGATGCCCGCGAGTCCCGTTCCCATGGCGTCGACCAGCGCGTTCACGGCGAGCAGGCGCTGCGGCCCGGGCGTGCTGAACGCGTCCCACCAGCCCAGCTTGCGCAGGGCCCCCCGTGCAAAGCTCACGAATGTCTCCTCCGGACGACCCTGGGGGTCGTGTGATCAGGTCGTTCGATCAGTGGACGAAGCCACAGCGGACCAGGTCGGAGATGAACTCCCTGACGACCGGGCCCACCTCCTCGACGGTCTTCTCCTGCTTCGTCGCCACCCGCTCGGTGATCTCGGCGACGGTGGCGCCGGTGCCGCACAGCATCCAGATGTGGGCGCCGGTCAGGTCGGTCTCGTAGACGTCGAGGTATCCCTCGATCAGCACCTTCTGGCCGGACCGGCGGGTGTAGATGCCGAGTTCGCGGGTGGGCCGCCAGTCGTCGGCGACCTCGCCGGCGCCGGGGGTCTCCGGGGCGGTCACAGGGCCGCCTCCTCGACGGGGAGGATCAGCTGCTGGATGAGCCCGGCGGTGCGGGAGGCCCAGCGGCCCGGCTCCTCCGTCGCGCCCTGCATGGTGAGCGCGGACCAGACGACGTCGGTGGCGACGGGCAGGTTCTTCGCCACCTCGGTCCTGCGGTGCAGCCACTTGCGGGAGGGCGAGTAGTCGCCGCCCAGCGCGAGCGCCGCCTCCAGGCCCAGGACCAGGCCCTCGCGGGCGGCGAGGGCCGCGGAGTGCTCGTCGCCGCTCTCCAGGAGACCGGAGACGTCCTCCAGCTGGCCCTCGGCCATGAGCTTCCGGTTCTCGGCCAGCCACAGGCCGTACGAGGAGGCCAGGATCCGCTCGCGGGCGGAGCTCCACCAGGCGTCGCCGGAGAGCGGGGCGCCGGCGACGAGGCGGTAGAAGAGGTCCTTCTCGCCGTGGCCGAGGGCGGCGGCCTCCTGGCTCGGGACCGCGGCGTCGAAGCGGCCGATCAGCTGCTCGACCTGCGACACCAGCCACAGCTCGATGTCGGCGCGGTAGTGGCCGAGCTCGGCGATGGCGACGTGCATGCCGGCCGGGTCGGTGGAGACGGTCTGCTCGTAGAGCTCCAGCTGGGGGTTGCTCAGGTCGAGCGGCTCCTCGGAGATCACGTACAGGTCGAGGTCGCTCTTGGCGTGGCCCCAGCCCTGGGTCAGGCTGCCGCTCACGAAGATGCAGGTGGACGGCGCGAACTCGGGGTAGTCGGCGAGCACGTCGTCCAGCGACGGAATGGCGTTCTGTCCGGCGCGCTTCTGCCGCAGTTCGTCCCGGCCTTCCGCGGTCGCCTCCTTGCCGGTTCCGTACTTCAGGGTGAAGTTCTGCTGGTTTTCGGGCACCGCTGAATCTCCTGACAGGAAGGGAAAAGCCGGATTCTTCCGCGCCGGTCGGACGACGCGACGGCCTGCGGACGTGGGACTGTACCAAGCAGTAGCAGGTCAGGCGAGGGGTTACTTGTCGGGGGGCGGTCAGATGCGGGCAAGTCGGCGTTCATTCATGCGAGTTGAAGGCATCTGATGAATTCGGCCAGAAGTTGAAACCGAAAAGGTTTTATGTCAACTCGGCGACCCTTACCCGGAGTTAGGCGCACTAAGGCCATAGAGCGTTCGTGGCAAGGGAATTGCGCCGTAAGCGACCGTATTGCCGGGGTGGTTCGCGGACGGCCCGCGGACGTACCGAAAGCCCGATGCCGCCGCGTGCGGGCGGCGGCATCGGGACGGTTCGTTCGGCTTCGGGAGGGTTACGCGGGGACCGCGACCCCGGCGGCCTCGGCCGCCGCCTTCTTGGCCTCGATCATCCGCTCCAGGCGCAGGACGAGCGGGATGCCGACGGCGCTCGCCGCGATGAGGAAGACCCAGGGCCACACCGCGCCCTTGGAGAGCAGCAGCGTCAGCAGACCGGGCGCCAGCGTCTGGCCGACCGTCCAGGAGAGCTGGAAGACGGCGAGGTACCGGCCGCGGGCGTGCGCGGGCGCCAGCGAGACGCTCAGGTCGTCCATCGGCGGAGCCTGGACGATCTCGGCGAGGGTGTAGATGAACATCGCCACGTACAGACCGGCGACCACCAGCCAGCTCGGCGACATGCTGAGCGCGCCGAAGATGCCGAAGGCGAGGATGTTCAGTCCGCAGGCCGCCGCGACCATCCTGGTCTGCCGGAAGCGCTCCAGCTGCCGGCTGATGATCGTCTGCGTGGCCGCCACCTGCACCGTGTTGAGCACCAGCAGGGTGCCGGCCAGCCAGGCGCCGCGGTGCAGCCCCTCGACGATGTAGACGGCCATCAGCACGCTGTTGAGCATCGCGCCGAAGACGCACAGCAGGTTGAGCGAGACCATCGTCATGTACGGACGGTCGCGCAGCACGGTCCCGTACGAGACCTTCGCCGGCGGCGCGGCCTCCGCCTCCTTCGCTGCCCCGCCCGGCGCCTCCGCGCCGTTCTGCGCGTGCTGCTTCCAGGTGAGCAGCAGGAAGGCGGCGAACAGGAAGCTGAGGCTGTTGGCGACCACGACCGCCTTCAGACCGGTGGTGCCGCCCATGCCGACCGCGAAGGCCGCGATGGCGCCGCCGAGCCCCAGGCCCATGTTCCGCAGGGCCCGGACGAAGCCGAACCAGCGGGGCCGCTCGCCCTCCTCGGCCGCCAGGACGACCAGACCGCTGCTGCTCGTCCAGTACGTGGCCTGACCCACCTGGTTGAGGAGCGCCACCACCACGATCTCCCACACCTGGTCGGCGAGGAGGAAGCCCGCGAAACCGACGGCCGAGGCCACGTTGCCGGCGGCGGCCACGGCCCGGGCGCCGTACCGGTCGAGCAGCGGGCCCACCAGGATCGCGGTGGGGAAGGCCAGGCCGCGAGCCAGGGTCAGGGCGGCGCCGATGGCCGGCAGCGACAGCGTCGTGGTCTGCGCGAAGTAGACCACGATGAAGGCCAGGACCAGGCCGCTGCCCAGGCTGTCGGCGGCGTGGGCGCCGACGAACTTCCCCTTGCCCCGCATCCGGGGAAGCCCCAGCTTGGACATCAGGCCCTCGGGCGCGGGGGACTGTTCGGGCGGATTCGCGGATGTCTTGGACATGGAGCTTCCTTTACGGCTTCGATGAGGGTGGGGGGTGCGGAGGGCGGCGGTCGTGGGGCGCCCGGGTCCGGATCAGTCGGCCGGCTGGGGTGTCCGGGTGTGGATGACGACCCGGCCGACCAGCTCCTCGCAGAGCTCGACGGCGGCGTCGGTGCTCTCCGCGCCGGCCAGCAGCTGGCCGATGCGGTCGAAGTTCTCCGTCACCGGCCTGACCAGGTCGCCGGGGCGGACTCCGGGGTCGACGTCGATCAGACCGGGATGGGCGCGTACCGCCTCCAGGCCCTCCACCTCGACCACCTCGCCCGGCTCCGCGGTGAGGAACCGGGTGGCGGCGGCCCCGCGCGGCGCCGGGGCGTCGGGCAGCGGCGGCAGCAGGCCCAACGGCGCCCCCACCGCGTACTCCTCCAGGTCGACCCCGTGCACGTGCCGGGTGAGGTCCATGATGCGGCCGCCGCCGACCCGGTCGTGGCCCTCGATCACCCGAGGCCCCTCCGGGGTGAGGCGCACCTCGGTGTGGGAGAGCCCGTCGCGCAGGCCCATGGCCGTCAGGAACTCCTGGACGTGGGCGACGAGCGCGGCCTCCTGCGCGGCGGGGATCCGGGGCGGCTGGGCGTGACCCCGCTCGACGCTGCCCTCGGTGAGCTTCTCCGTGACGGCGACGACCGTGTGCGCGCCCTTCGCCGACACCGCCTCCACGCTGAACTCGGGTCCTTCGGCGTACCGCTCCACCATGTAGCGGTCCACGGGGTGGAAGGCCGCCTGCTGGAGGTCGGTGCGGCCGCGCAGCCCCTCCGCCCGGCTCCAGGCCCCGGCCACCTCCTCCTCGGAGTCGATCCGGGTGACGCCCCGGCTGCCCACGCCGTCGACCGGCTTGAGGATCAGCGGGTAGCCGTGGGTCCGGCCGAAGTCCGTCAGGTCCCCGGCGCTCTCGACGGGCGCCGCCGCGAGGTCCGGCAGTCCGGCCTCGGCGAGCCGGCGGCGCATCAGCAGCTTGTCGCGGAACCGGTGGGCGACCTCGTACGAGGTGCCCTCCAGGCCCAGCGCGTCGTTGATGCGCCCCACCGTCTCCAGGGCCGGCTCGGTCAGCGACATCACCCGGGTGAAGCCGTACGCCTCCTGGGCGGCGCGGGCGAGCGGGACCGCGAGGCGCCAGTCGGTGAAGTCGACGAGCAGGGTGGCGTCCGCCGCCTCCACCTGACCGGGCAGCAGCCGGTCCTTGTGCTGCATGAGCACGGTCCTGACGCCGAGCGCGGAGGCCTTCAGCAGGGCTTCCGTCCGGCCGCCGATGATCAGAATGGCGGGCCCGTCCATGCCCCGCTCCTTCGGCTCGTTGCTGGTCATGGTCAGTACTGCCGGGTCAGGTTCTGCCCGATGAGCGGCGAGCTGCTGAGCCGGTTGTTGGGGTTGTCGCCGAGGGGCTCGCCCGCGAAGAGGGTGGCGCGGCGCGCCTCCAGGGCGGCCGTGTGCACCTCGGCGGCGGTGTCGGCGGTGACGACGATCATGGCGACGGCGTCGAGCTGGTCCGCGCGGCCGGAGAGCGGCGCCCCGGGCGCCTTGGTGAGGCGGCAGCAGAGCGCGTTCTCGGGGAAGGTCATCTCCGTCATGACCGTGGCACCGGGCGGCGGGAGCAGCAGCATCTCGGTGGAGAAGCGGGTGGGCCGCTTCAGGAACGACACGTCCGGCGTGAGACCGCAGGCCAGGTCGGTCAGGGCGACCTCGTGGCGGACGTCGAAGGCCTCGCTGAAGGTGACCACGGAGGCGGTGCCGGCGCTGCGGACGTTGAAGTCGATCAGCTCGACGGGGCCTTCCAGCGGCACCATGAACTCGATCTGGGTGGGGCCGTGCACGATGCCCATGGCCGCGTGGATGGCCTTCGCCTTCTCGATGATCTCCGCGCTGCGCGGGTGGTGGTACGGGAACTGGAGCCCCATCTCCACGACCGCGTCGGAGCCCAGCACGTAGCGGCCGGTCAGGCCGAGGACGTGCACCTCGCCGCGGTCGACGAGCGACTCCACGGAGAGCAGCTCGCCGGCCGCCTCCTCCTCCAGGACGAACTCGCCGTGCCGGTGGATGTACTCCTTCATCAGCGGGTTCACGACGGTCACCGACCGCGTCGACTCCGCCGCCTCCCGCAGCTCCTCCAGGGAGGAGACCCGGAAGCAGAGCGAACTGCCCGTGCCGTTGGCCGGCTTGAGGATGGCCGCGCCCTGGAACGGCCACTCGGTCCAGGTGAGGGCGTCGCTCAGGGTGGCGGAGCGCAGGTCCGAGAGGCCCGCGCCGCGCAGCGTGCGGCGCACCGCCGCCTTGTCGAGCACGTGCTGGACGTTCCGCTCGCCGTTGCCGGGCAGCCCCGCCAGCTCGCGCAGCGCCGCCTCGTAGGGCAGCGTCGCCTCGAACGCGGCGTAGGTGCCGACGACGTCGTACCGGGCGTGCAGATCGGTGACGAGCTTGTTGATCTGCTCCCGGTCCGACCAGGAGTCGACGGTGATGAGCTCGTCGACCAGCCCCTCGGGCACCTCGAAGGGGCCGGAGTCGCGCAGCGGGTCGTGGTTCAGGGCGACGACCCAGTGGCCGCGGGCCTTGGCCTCCTTGGCCACCAGCACCATGTGGTTGAGGAGTTCGAGCAGGACGAAGGCTTGCTTCATGGCAGTTCGGTTCCTTGGGGGAGAGGGAGTCAGTCGGCCTGCGCGTAGCGGATCGGCCGGTAGTCGGCCAGCCGCCGGAAGTCGCGGTAGGCCGCGTCGTAGTCCTTGTTGGAGACGAGGAAGGTGCCGCCGTTGGCGAGGAGCGAGTTGCTCTTCTCGACGACGTCGCCCACCCGGACCTTCCACGTCATCTCGACGTCGCTCTCCAGCTCCGGCTCGACGAGCTCGGCCACGGTGCCGTGGGTCTTGGGGACCACGCCGTCGTAGCAGTAGACCTGCTCGCCGTCGTACGGGCGGCTCCTGACACCGGACTCGATCTCGAAGGCCAGGTTGACGAAGGCGATGCCGTAGTTGCGCTGCATCGCGGCCAGGCCGGCCATGCCCTTGAAGCGGGCCGCCACCTCCAGGAAGACCAGCTCGTCGTCGGCGGTCAGGAAGAGTTCGAGGTGGGAGCCGCCGTCCGGCCGCCCCAGCGCGTCGAGCGCCTCGTCGGCGAAGGCGACCATGCGGGCCACCCGCGGGTCGGAGTCGATCAGGTTGATGTCGGCGTTCACCTTGCCGCCGGGCACCTCGAAGGAGTTGACGAGGTACTCGGTGACACCGCCGAAGACGGTCTTCCCGTCCCGGGAGACGATGTTGACGCTGTACATCGTCCCTTCGACGAACTCCTCGTACTCGTACGCCCGGCCGAAGTCGCCCTCCAGCGCCAGGAACTCCGCGAGGTCGGCGACCTTGTAGACCCCCTCGGCGGCGGCCGCGTCGATCGGCTTCAGGATGAAGGGCAGCCCGACCTCGGCGACCAGCTCGCCGAAGTAGCCCTCGGCGTCCGCCGCGAACCGCTCCGCCGCGTAGTGGCCGAACTTCGGCACCCGCACGCCCGCCTTGACCAGCAGGTCCTTCATCAGGCACTTGTCGCGGAAGGGCAGGATGTCGTCCAGGTGCGGGCCCTGGATCCCGAAGTGCGTCCGGATCTCGGCGGCGACCAGCATGTTCTGCTCGTCGTAGCAGTGCACCGTCAGGTCCGCGGGCTCGGTGTCGTCGAGCAGGCCGCCGACGACGTCCCTGGCCTCGGCCAGGTCGACCAGCGAGTACAGCATGGGCGTGGGGTCGTCGAGGCCGCAGCGCACGACGTGGATCTGCTCGAACCAGTCGCGCTGCTCGGCGGCGAGGTTCTCGATGTCGCGGTCGGCGAAGACCCCGATCAGACGGACCTCGGCCGGGTCCTCGAGGAGGTCGCGACGGAAGACTCCGAAGCCCCGGGTGGAGATGATGACAGCGGTCTTCATGAGGTGGGTGACCCGTATCCTGCGTCGGCCGCCAGCTCGGTGACGGCGTTGATGATGATGTCGAGCCCCTGGGAGAGCACGACCTGACTGACGGTGAGCGGGGGCAGGAGCTTCAGCACCTCGCCGTCGCGACCGCAGGTCTCGACGATCAGGCCCCTCTCGAAGCAGAGGCGCGAGACCTTCGAGGCCTCCAGGCCGGCCACGGAGCCGAGGTCGACGCCGTACATGAGGCCGAGGCCGCGCACCTTGGCGCCGTACGGGGCCGCGAGGCGGCGCTGGAGGCACTCCTCGACCAGGGCGCCCTTCTTCACGACCTGCTCGGCGAAGGCGCCGTCCGACCAGAAGTGGCGGATGGCGGCCGCGGCCGCGACGAAGGCGAGCTGGTTCCCCCGGAAGGTGCCGTTGTGCTGGCCGGGACGCCAGATGTCCAGCTCCGGCTTGATCAGCGTGATCGCCATCGGCAGGCCGTAGCCGCCGATCGACTTCGACAGGGTCACCAGGTCGGGCACGATCCCGGCCCGCTCGAAGGAGAAGAACGTGCCGGTGCGCCCGCACCCGGCCTGGATGTCGTCGACGATGAGGAGGATCCCGTACCGGTCGCACAGCTCGCGCAGCTCCCGCAGGAACGGCACCGGCGCCACGTAGACGCCGCCCTCGCCCTGCACGGTCTCCAGGAGCACCGCGGCCGGCAGCTCCACGCCGGAGCTGGGGTCCTCCAGGTGGGCCCTGAGCAGGCCGAGGGAGTCGAAGGAGCCGAGCGGCGACTCGGGGTAGGGGATGTGGGTGGTCTGCGGCAGCGTGGCCTCCAGGCCCTGCCGGTAGTAGCCGGACCCGGTCGCGGAGAGCGAGCCGGTGCTGACCCCGTGGAAGCCGCCGCTGAAGGCGACGACGTTGGTGCGGCCGGTCACCAGCCGGGCCAGCTTCAGCGCCGCCTCGACGGCGTTGGTGCCGGAGGGGCTGGTGAACTGCACGCGGTAGGCCAGGCCCCGGGGCTCCAGGACGAGCTCCCGGAAGACCGAGAGGAACTCGGCCTTCGCGGACGTCGCCAGGTCCAGCCCGTGCATCAGGCCGTCCTGCTGGAGGTAGTCGACGAGCGCTTGTTTTATCGGCTCCGGATTGTGGCCGTAGTTCAGGGATCCCGCACCGGAGAGGAAGTCCAGATAGCGGGTTCCGTCCGCGGTGTACAGCGCCTCGTTCTTCGCGGAGGCGAAGACGGACGGGAAGGAGCGTGAATAGGTACGGACGGCGGACTCGTTCTCCTCGATGGTCGCCGTCGGCGGGATGGTCGTCATCTGCGAAACCTTCCTGGACCCCGGTCGGGGGTCAGTGAATCGATGCGAGGGCGGGCGCCTCGGCCTCGGTCAAGGCCGGCGTTTCCCTGTGGTGGCGGGCCGCCACCACCCCGATGTCCGCGCGATGGCGCATTCCGGGGAAGGAGATCTTGGCGAGCTCGGCGTAGGCCTCGGCGCGGGCCGAGGCGAGGTCGGCGCCGGCGCCGACGACGTGCAGGACCCGGCCGCCGGAGCTGACCGGCCGGCCGTCCGCGTCCAGGGCCACGTTGGCGTAGAAGACCCGGGCCCGGCCCGGATCGACCTCGTCGAGACCGCTGATGGGCTGCCCCGTCTCGAAGCGGCCGAAGGGCCACCCCGGCGCGGCGTCCGGGTCCAGCGGGTCCACGCAGCCCTGGGTGAGCGCCACCGAGCAGCGCACGAGCTCGTCGGTGAGCAGCTGCTGCCGCCCGATCGTCCCGGCCAGCACGGCCTCGCAGAGCGCGGTGAAGTCGCTGCGCACGGCGGGCAGGACGGCCTCGGCCTCCGAGTCGCCGAAGCGGGTGTTGATCTCGATGACGCGCAGCCCGTCGGCGGTGCGCATGGCGCCCACGTAGACGAAGCCCGTGTAGTGCAGCCGCCGTGCCCGCAGGCCCGCCATCAGCGGGTCGAGCAGCACCCGCCGGATCTCGGCGAGCAGGGCCGGGGAGTCCTCCGGGTGCGGGGCGATGGATCCCATGCCGTCGCAGTTGCCGCCGGCGTCGCCCTCCAGGGTGCGCTTGGAGTCCAGGGCGGTCGGGAACATCAGGTAGTCCTCGCCGTCGAGCAGCGCGAAGACCGAGATCTCCCGGCCGTACAGCCGTTCCTCGACGACGACGTGGAAGTCGTCGCCCTGGGCGTCGGCGAAGCGGGAGACGGCCCGCTCGGCCTCGGCCGCGGTGTCGCAGACGATCGCCCCGTCCCCGTCCGGGGTGAGACCGTCGGTCTTCACGACACAGGCGTACGGCGCGGCGCGCACGTACTCCCGGGCCGCGTTCGGGTCGTCGAACGCCGCGTACTCCGCGGCGGGCAGGCCGTGTTCGAGGCAGAAGCGCTTGCCCTGCTCCTTGCTGCTCTCCAGCAGGGACGCGGCCTTGGAGGGGCCGATCACCTGGTGGCCGTGGGCACGGAGCTCGTCCGCGTAGCCGATGGAGAGCGCGTCGATGTTGGAGACGAACACGAAGTCCACCGGCTGCTCGGCGAGGAACCGCAGCGCCGTCGACGGATCGTCGAGACGGATCCGCGGAACGGAGACGATACGGGGCTCGTCCTGGGAGGCCTCGCAGCCGGGGCCGTAATAGACGGTCACGGTCGGATCGGTGCGTACGAACAGATCGCAGATCGCGTGACCGCGTCCGGTCCCGTCCACCACAAGTACACGACGGTTCATGGTTACTGTCCCGTGGATTCGGCGCCCGAGGGCGCGGAGGAGGCGGTCGCCGCGGCGACCTGACTCGCCGACCGACTCCATTCGGTCGGAACGACGTCGCCGGGCAGGCCGGTCATGGTGTTGTCCACCTGTCCCGCGGCGCGGAGGTGATCGGCCAGGGAGCCCCAGACCTCGGTGTACCGCTCCGGCCGGTTGCCGACGTCATCGGCCCTGATCCAGGGCGAGTTGGCCCAGTCGCAGGCCGGCATGACGTGGTGCAGGTCGTGCTGGACGGTGTCGCCGACGAGCACGAACATCCGGTAGGAGGAGTGCACGAAGAGCATCCGGAAGGTCCAGCTGCTCCACGCGGCGGCCTTGCGGCCCCCGGTGAGCGAGGCGTCCGGGACGGCCTCGCCGCAGAACCGGCCGAAGGTCAGCAGGTCCCGCTTGTCCCGGCTGAGCCGCTCCTGGTTGCCGAACAGCCACCAGCGGTGCTCGGTCATGGTGTAGAGGTACGTGCAGGACTGGAAGAACACCGACATCGGCACCAGCCACAGCACCAGCCACTCCATCCACCAGCCGGTCAGCGTGATGAAGGCGACGGTGGCGGCGAGGTAGCCGATCGACATGAAGAGCCGGTACCGGGGGGCGACCCCGAAGAAGTTGTTCTTCACCCGGCCGAAGAAGAACCGCGCGTGGTGCTTGGGCGAGAAGAGCGTGCGCCACAGGTACCGGCGGAACTCGGAGCGGGTCATGCCCGGCCGCATCCCGGTGGACAGCAGGTAGTGCGTGTCGCCGTCCTTCATGGAGCACGGGAAGGCGTGGTGCGCCAGGTGCTCCTTGCGGTTGTCGTCGTACGGCATGCGCCAGAAGAACGTGGTGATGAGCTCGCCCACGATCCGGTCGCCGCGCGCCGACTTCGTGAACATCCGGTGCAGCGTCTGGTGGACCACCACCACGTCGAGGCGGCGCATGCCGCCGCTGGTGAACAGCCAGCACAGCACGAGCACCGGGAGCGTCCAGGCCCGGAAGGGGTGGAGGGCCCAGGCCCCGACCGAGATGCCGGCCGCCATCTGCACGAGCCCGAGCAGGCCCGCCTTGGCCGGGCTCCAGGGGATCAGCTGCTTGCCGCCCTCCAGCGGGACGCCGGTGATCCAGGTCAGATACGGCTGCACGAACCCCGGAAGTCCCCGCATGGTCTCACGCGGGCTGATCTCCTGGAGGGTGTCCTCCGGGCGGCTGTTCTCCGCCATCGCTTCGCGCCCCATCAGGCACCGACAGCCGTGGTGTCACCGGTGCCGCCGAAGAGCAGGTCGTTCGTCTCGTGGGTGATGTTCCGGGTGAGGTCGGCGTTGTTCGCCCACGTCATGTTGACGATCGTGCGGGTGGTCTCGCCGCGGATCGGGTACACCCGGTGCATCGTGGTGTCCGTCTTGACGATGTACGCGTCCCCGGCCTCCAGGTGGTACGAGCGCACCTGGCTCTTCAGGAGCGCGCCGTGCACGTCCGGGTTCTCCTTGTCCCACGAGGTGTGCGGGACGGCCTGGACGAAGCCGCCGTCGCGGTACTCGGGGGCCTGGAGGACCAGGATGAAGCCGTAGGTGTAGTCGTCCCAGTGCCAGCCGTGGGTGTCGCCGGACTTGCCGAGGCGGCTGATCACGTAGTGCTCGCCGGCGTACGGGCAGGTGTGCACCTCCTCGCCGACGACCTCCGACAGGAGGTCCTTGACCGACTCGGAGAAGTACAGGGCGTCGATGAGCGGGCCGTGCTCCCTGATGACGGGCTGGCCCACGGTGGTCATCTGGCGCGGGGAGTTGTCGGTGATCGCGAAGCTGAACTTCCGGTCGACACCGTGCTCGTCCATGATCCCGAACGCCTCGGCCCGCATGGCCTCCAGCAGCTCGGGCGGGCAGAACCCGCGCAGCGGGACGATGTGCTCGTTCTTGAACTGCTCCTTGACCGCGTCGAGCGCGTCACCGGAGAAGGCCTCCGCCATGTGTTTCCGGAGAATCCCGTTCACCTCGTCGGCGACCGGCGTGGCAGAGACTGCATCCACGTGATTAATCGTCACTGGTTTCCTTCGTTTCGCTTGCTGTGAGTTGGCCGCGGTTCCCTTCGGCCCGTACGGAAAGGAAGGGCATCGACTCGGTACGGGCAGGGGTCCCGGTCACGCAGGGCGTGGTTCACCGCTTCTGCCGAACCGAGCTTGACGTGGGCGAATCCCGGCTACAAGGCCGGGAGGACTTCGTGATTGCGCCTGTCGTAAGTACGACGCTCACCCGTCGTACCGGCCGGTTTCCGGGGATTCGCCGTCGTTCTTGCGACAGGCGTGATCATGAGGTCCCCGGCGGTTGCGGGAGCCCTCGGCCGACGGGCAACCTCGTTCAGGGCGGCCGCCGTTCCGGCCGCTCCCTCCCTCGCACCGGACCCGAAGGCCCGCTGCTCCAGACCTCCCGCCCGCCACCGCGGTGCCCCCGAGACCCCTTCGGCGGGCTCTTCGCGTCCGGAAGCCTCGGTGACCCGCCGACTCGCCCGGCCACCGCGTGCCCCACGACGGATGTACGGCCGACCCCCGCCGTCGCACCCGCTCGTGCCCGCTCCTTCGCCCTTCCGCGACCAATGACCCAAGTGGGGAAAACAACCATGGCCCTGACCTCCCTTACGCCCGCCACGGAGACCGCGCCGGCCGACCGGGCCGCCTTCGCGCCGCCGCCCCCGCTGGAGCACCTGCGCTCGCCGGCCACCCGCGCCGTGCTGCGCATCCAGCAGCGGATCCTGGCGGCCGCCCGCGAACACCTCGGCGGGGAGGGCTTCATGGAGCTGCTGCCGCCCACCATCGGCGCCGTGACCGACCCCGGCTCCCGCGGCGCCAAGCAGGTGGACATCGACTACTACGGCCACACCTACAAGCTCATGACGAGCGGCATCCTCTACAAGCAGGCCTCGCTGCTCGCCTTCGACAAGATCTTCAACGTGGCGCCCAACGTGCGCCTGGAGCCCGTCGAGACGGCCACCACCCACCGTCACCTCGCCGAGTTCCACCAGATCGACGTCGAGGTCGCCGGCGCCACCCGCGAGGACGTCACGGCGCTCGCCGAGCGGCTCGTCCGGCACGTCGTGGCCGCCTGCGTCGCCGACATGACCGAGGAACTGACCCTGCTGGGCCGGGACGTCGACGCCCTCAGGGCCCTCGCCGAGACCGACTTCGAGACGATCACCCACCGCCAGGCCGCCGAGCGGCTGCACGCCCTGGGCCACGCCCAGAGCGTCGACGCCGAGATCGACTGGGTCGGCGAGGAGATCCTCTCCCGCCGCAGCCCCGGCGCCTTCTTCGTCGTCGACTACCCCAAGGGCTCCCGGGGCTTCTACGACCGGGAGAGCAGCACCGACCCCGGACTGCTGCACAACTTCGACCTGATCCTGCCCGGCGGCTACGGCGAGGTCATCAGCGGCAGCGAGCGCGAGTACGAGTACACCCGGATCATCACCCGGATGCGGGAGACCGGCGAGAACCCCGCCAAGTACCGCTGGTACCTGGACATCGCCCGGCAGGGCCTGCCCGCCAGCGCCGGCTTCGGCATCGGCCTGGAGCGGCTCACCCGCTGCGTCGCCGGCCTCGACGCCGTGTGGCGCGCCTGCTCCTTCCCGAAGATCCCCGGGGTGGTCTCGGCATGAGCGGCCACCCGCTGGGAGCGCCCGGGTACGAGGAGGAGGCGGTGCGCGACCGGGCGCGCCGCGGCGCGGCCGCCGTCTTCCCCGCACCGGAGGAGTACGGCCGGGTCCTGCTCGGTGCCGAGCCCGGCGGGCCGGCCGCGGGCGATCCGCTCGACCGCATGCGGATCGTGCCCCCGGTGTTCGTGCCGCACCGCCTGGAGAAGCTCTTCGACCTGGGCGAGGAACCGCTGCCCGGCGACGTCGACCTGACCGCCTCCGTCGGAGGCTTCTCCGCGCCGCTGCCGCTGTACGTCTCCGCCTTCGGCTCCACCCAGGTGGCGTCGTCCACCCTCGGCGAGGACCTGGGCCGGCAGGCCGGACGGCTCGGCATCCCCATGGTCATCGGCGAGAACGTCGTCCCCGTCAACGGCTACGGCCGGACCGGCGACCGGCGCCCCGGCTCGCTCCTGGCCAGGATCTCCGGCTACCTGGAGGCGGGCGGCACCTCGGGCGGCATCGTCGTCCAGCAGTCCACCCAGGACGCCGACGCCGAGGTCTGGAACCTGGTCTACAGCGACCCGAACGTGGCACCCCTCCTGGAGACCGGCCGCCTCGCCTTCGAGCTGAAGGTCGGCCAGGGCGCCAAGCCCGGCCTCGGCGGACTCACCCTCGTCGACCGGACGGCCGCCGGCTCGCTTTCCGACCGCTTCCAGATCACCGACAGCTACGGCCCCGACAGCGACCGGGTGATGCGCTGCGCGACCCCCGGCACCTTCACCGCCGAGATCCTCACCCAGCAGATCCGCCTGATGCGCAACAACTACCCGCGCTGCCGCGTCTGGGTGAAGCTGCCGCCGGGCCGCGACATCGCCCACGTCGTCGACGTGGCGCTGAGCGCCGGCGCGGACGCGGTGAGCGTCGACGGCGCCGAGGGCGGCTCGGGATGGGCGCCCCGGGTCTTCCTCTCCCAGGTCGGCCTCGGCCTCGGCGAGTGCCTCGCCCGGATCCGGGAGGCGGGCGGCACGCGCCGCGGACTGCTGGCCTCCGGACGGATCTGGGAGGGCGGCAGGGCGCTCAAGTGCCTGGCCCTCGGCGCCGACGCCGTCGGCCTCGGCCGCGCCGCCCTGCTCGCCGTCGACGAAGACCCCCGCGAGGGCCTGGTCCGCCTGGTCGAGGCCCTCCGGTTCGAGCTCCAGCTGCTGATCAGCGCGCTGGGCAAGTACGACCTCTCCACCCTCTCGCCAGAGGACCTCTGGCTACCGCATCCGGAAGGGGCCGCCACCGCGGCCGCTCCGGCCGACTCCGTCATGGGACAGGTGTGATGAACGACCTCGAGAAGCTGAAGGACGAGCTGAACGACGAGGAGCGCAAGGTGCTCGGCGTCCCCGCGGCGGAACCCGCCGAGGCCGTCGAGTACTTCTACCGCACGAAACTGCGCTGCGAGACGGACCCCTACGACGTGAACCACGACCTGGTCGCGGGCATCGGCGGCTTCGTCGTCCTCGACGTCCGCCGGCCCGCGTCGTACCGCGACGAGCACGTCGCCGGGGCCCGCAACCTCTCGCACCACGACATGACCCCCGAGGTGATCGCCGCGCTCGACCCGGAGCAGGTCTACGTCACGTACGGCTGGGGCCCCGGCTGCAACGGCGGCACCAGGGGCGCGGCCAAGCTCGCCGCCCACGGCCTGCGCGTCAAGGAGATGCTGGGCGGGCTCGAGTACTGGAAGCGCCAGGGCTTCCCCGTGGAGTCCGGGAGTTGACCCTCCGGCGCCGGGCCGCCGGCCCCGCCCTCCACGAGTCCCTGCTGCTCGCCTTCGCCGGCGCCTGTGACCAGGCCGCCGTGCGCCGGTGGCACCGGGAGCTCGGGTACGGGCTGGCCGCCGCCGTCCTCCTGGACCTGGAGCGGACGGGGCGGGTCGAGGTGCTCCCGGACCAGGTACTGGTCAGGGACGCCTCGGCGGCCGACGACCCGGTCGCCGACGCACTGCTCGAACGGATGGTGCTGGCCGACCGCGCGCACGCCGCCCGCGCCTGGCTGGAGACCCTGGCGGGCGGCATGCTCACCGCCGTCCGCGACCAGCTGCTGGCCACCGGCCGGCTGACCCCGGCACGGCGCAGGAGGCTCGGACTGTTCCCGGTGGTCGACCACCTCCCGGCCGACGAGCGGGCGGCGGCCCGGCTCGTCGCCCTGGTGCGTACGGCCTCCGGGACCCCCGGCGCCGGCGGCGACACCGCCGGTGTCCTGGCCCCCCTGATCGGGGCCGCCCGGCTGGGCAGGGCGATGGGGTGCCCACCGGCCCACTGGGACCACTGCCCGCGACCCGTGGCGGTGGTCGCCAAGGACCTCTCGCTGGCCGTCGCGGCGGCCGGCGTCCCCCTCGCGTTCGGCGGCTGAGATCCGGTCGCCCCCACAGGAAGAAGAAGACGATGGACACGCAGGACAACGTGGCCGGCCCGCTGCCGCGGCAGGTGGCGGACGGCTATGTGGAGGCGCTCGTCGCCCTAGACCCGCTCACCGGCAGCTACCTCGGCGCGCGGGAGTGCGACCGCAGGCTCCCCGACCTCTCGCCCGCCGGGCAGGAGGCCGTGAAGGCGCTGGTGTCGCGCACCCTCGACGAGCTGTCGGAGGCGGAGAAGCGCCCGGGCGCCGACAGCGTCGCCGAGCGGCGCTGCGCCGGCCTGCTGCGCGAGCGGCTCACCGTGGACCTGGAGGTCCGCGAGGCCGGCGAAGGACTGCGGGCGGTCAGCAACATCCACTCGCCGGTGCACCAGGTGCGCAAGGCGTTCGCCGCCATGCCGACGGGCGACGACGAGGACTGGCGGGTGATCGCCGAGCGCCTGCGGGCCGTCCCGGCGGCCCTGGAGGGCTACCGGGCCTCGCTCACCCTGGGACTGGAGCGCGGCCTGCTCGGCGCCCCCCGCCCGACGGCGACCTTCGTCGCCCAGCTCACGGAGTGGGTGGGCGACGGCCGCGGCTGGTTCGACGAGCTGGTGGCGCCCGCGCCCGAGGGACTCGGCGTGGAGCCGGACCTGGCGTCGACGGCCGCCCGGGCGACCGCGGCCGTGGCGGAGCTGCGGGACTGGATGCGGGACGTGTACGCGCCCGCCGTCGCCGGCGCGCCCGAGACGGCCGGCCGCGAGCGCTACGCCCGCTGGTCGCGCTGGTTCAACGGCGCCGACTTCGACTTCGACGAGGCGTACGCGTACGGCTGGTCCGAGTACTACCGGCTGCTCGGCGAGATGAAGGCCGAGGCCGCGAAGATCCTGCCGGACGCGGGCCCCTGGGAGGCGCTCGCGCACCTGGAGGAGCACGGCACGCGCATCGAGGGCGTGGAGGAGACCAGGCTCTGGCTGCAGAGGCTGATGGACGAGACGATCGAGGCGCTCGACGGCACCCACTTCGAACTCGCCGAGCCCATCCGCACGGTGGAGTCCCGGATCGCCCCGGCGGGAGGTTCGGCGGCCCCGTACTACTCGGCGCCCTCGGAGGACTTCTCCCGCCCCGGCCGCACCTGGCTGCCCACCCTCGGCGAGACCAGCTTCCCGGTCTTCAACCTGGTGTCCACCTGGTACCACGAGGGCGTGCCGGGCCATCACCTCCAGCTCGGCCAGTGGGCGTACGTCGCCGACCGGCTCTCCCGCTACCAGGCGACGATCGGCCAGGTCGAGGCGAACTCGGAGGGCTGGGCGCTCTACGCCGAGCGCCTGATGGACGAACTCGGCTACCTCGACGACGTGGAGAAGCGCCTCGGCTACCTCGACGCCCAGATGATGCGGGCCTGCCGGGTCATCATCGACATCGGCATGCACCTGGAGCTGGAGATCCCGAAGGACGCGGCCTTCCACCCGGGCGAGCGCTGGACGCCCGACCTGGCCGAGGAGTTCTTCGCGAGCCACAGCGGCCGGCCCGCCGAGTTCATCCGCAGCGAGCTGACCCGCTACCTCTCGATGCCGGGACAGGCGATCGGCTACAAGCTGGGCGAGCGTGCCTGGCTGCGGGGCCGGGAGAACGCCCGCGCCGCGCACGGCGACGCCTTCGACGCCAAGGCCTGGCACATGGCGGCGCTGTCGCTCGGCTCCCTGGGCCTCGACGACCTGGTGGCGGAGCTCTCGGCGCTGTGACACCGGCACCGTGAGGCGCGGCCCGGGACGGGGACCCGGGCCGCGCTATCCGATGACCAGGTTCTTCTGGTGGATGAGGTACCCCAGCTGGAGCCGGCTCCCCGCGCCCACGCGGGCCATGATGTCCGAGACGTGCCGCTGACAGGTGCGGACCGAGATGCCGAGGGCGCGGGCCGCCGCCCGGTCGTCGGCGCCCTCGATCAGCAGGCTCATGATGGCCTGCTTGGTCTGGTCGGTGAGGTCCTGGACGAAGGGCCGGTCGTGCCCCTGGTCGATGGGCTCGCCGCGCACCCAGAGCAGCTGGAAGATCTGCACCATGAACTTGCAGATCGCCGCGTCGCGGATGACGACGGCGCCTCCGCTGGCGTCGCCGAGCGGGATGACCGCCGTCTCGCGGTCGAAGACCAGCAGCCGCATGAGGCCGCCGGTGATGGTGCGGATCTGGGCGCCGTGCGAGGAGAGCAGCGCGGCGTGCTGGCTGGTGCTCGGGTCGAAGCGGGCCGAGTACTGGTAGAGCGTACGGAGCGCGATGCCCCGCTTCAGCAGGTCCAGGTCGCGCTCGGACGCCTCGGCCAGCTCGCTCTCGGGCCGGGGTCCGCCGGGCTGGGCGGCGAGCACCTCCTCCTTGCAGGTGACGGCGAGGTGGGTGAGGAGTTCCCGGATCGCGGCGATCGAGGTGATCCACTCCAGCGGGGGCGCCTGTCCGTCGTCGGCGCGGGCGTGGATCGCCGTGAGCGACATGATCTGGTCACGCAGCAGGGACAGCCGTCTGCGCTCCTCCAGCAGACGCGCCTCGTGGACGTCGATCCTCTCGATCGAGGACTCGGAGGGGGGCACGGCCGTCACCAGCTCCGCCCCGACCCTGCGCAGCAGGTCGAGACGGAGCAGTGAGTCCAGCGCTTCCTCGGCCTCTTCCGGGCTGCAATCGGCCACATCCGCCGCGACGGCGACGTTGAGCACGGTTCTGTGGGCGATGTGACGGTAGAGCTCCATCGCTACCGGCTGGAGGGTAGGAACGGAACCTTCTATGTCAGGTGAACGGGTATCTTCTGAGGACATCTCGCGCTGTCTTTCTTGTGACAGTCTTGAATGTGAGAGCGACTGGATCTTGCCAGTTGCGAGAAGTTCGCGCCACCCTGCGAGGCGCTCGGGAAGGCGAGTCCAGGCCCCCCACCTGCAAGCGGCCTGTGACCCCCACAAAAAGAATGTCAAGTTCCGTAAATGAAAATGCGCCAGCCCCCCTCCCGCGTCCTGGACGCGGGAGGGGGGCCGGGTTTGCGCGTAGGCCCCTGGGGCGGCTCCGTCAGCCCCAGCCGGTGTCGTTGCCGGGGTTGTTGGCGACCGAGGCGACGACGGCGCCGGTCTCCGGCACGCCGGCCACCCCGAGAGTGACCACCACGCCAAACGCGACCAAGGCAAAGATTCTCGCAAGCATGACAGTCAACCTTTCAATGACCCGAACCGCAGTGGGCCTCGGATTCGGAGCAACCCCCCTGGTTGCTGTCCAAATTCTGTCGCGCCCCGCTTCACCCCATCAAGATCCGCCGGTCTTCCTGTTTACGACTGTCCTAAGCGTGACAGTGATCGCGGATTCCGTTTCCGACTTCACCGGCCGTTCCGTTCCGTGCCGTACGGGCGGGCGCGCGGGCCCGTGCGCGAGGATGGGGGCATGTCCAACCGACTCGCTCAGGCCACGTCCCCGTACCTCCTCCAGCACGCGGACAACCCCGTCGACTGGTGGCCCTGGTCGCCCGAGGCCTTCGAGGAGGCCCGCCGCCGGGACGTCCCCGTACTGCTCAGCGTCGGTTACAGCTCGTGCCACTGGTGCCACGTCATGGCGCACGAGTCTTTCGAGGACGAGGCCATCGCCGCGCTGGTCAACGAGCACTTCGTCGCCGTCAAGGTCGACCGGGAGGAACGGCCCGACGTCGACGCCGTCTACATGGAGGCCGTGCAGGCGGCCACCGGCCAGGGCGGCTGGCCCATGACCGTCTTCCTCACCCCCGACGCCGCCCCCTTCTACTTCGGCACCTACTTCCCGCCCGAGCCCCGCCACGGCATGCCGTCCTTCCCCGAGGTCCTCGAAGGCGTCCACGCCGCCTGGACCGACCGCCGCGGCGAGGTCGCCGAGGTCGCCGACAGGATCGTGAAGGACCTCGCCGGCCGCTCCCTCGCCGTCGCCGGCGACGGGCTCCCCGGCGAGGAGGAACTCGCCGCCGCCCTCCTCGGCCTCACCCGCGAGTACGACGCCACCCGGGGCGGCTTCGGCGGCGCCCCCAAGTTCCCGCCGTCGATGGCCCTGGAGTTCCTCCTCCGCCACCACGCCCGCACCGGTGCCGAGGGCGCCCTCCAGATGGCCGCCGACACCTGCGAGGCGATGGCCCGCGGCGGCATCTACGACCAGCTCGGCGGCGGCTTCGCCCGCTACGCCGTGGACCGCGCCTGGGTCGTCCCCCACTTCGAGAAGATGCTGTACGACAACGCCCTGCTCTGCCGCGTCTACACCCACCTGTGGAAGGCCACCGGCAGCGACCTCGCCCGCCGCGTCGCCCTGGAGACCGCCGACTTCCTGGTCCGCGAACTCCGCACCCCCGAAGGCGGCTTCGCCTCCGCCCTCGACGCCGACAGCGACGACGGCGCGGGCCGGCACGTCGAGGGCGCCTACTACGTCTGGACCCCCGCCCAGCTGGTGGAGGCCCTCGGCCCGGAGGACGCCGTCCTCGCCGCCACCCACTACGGCGTCACCGAGGAGGGCACCTTCGAGCACGGCGCCTCCGTCCTCCAGCTCCCCCAGGAGGCGGGTCCCGCCGACGCCGGCCGGATCGCCTCCATCCGCACCCGGCTGCACGCGGCCCGCGAGCGCCGCGAGCGCCCCGGCCGCGACGACAAGATCGTCGCCGCCTGGAACGGCCTCGCGGTCGCCGCGCTCGCCGAGGCCGGCGCCCTCTTCGACCGCCCCGACCTGGTCGAGCGCGCCACCGAGGCCGCCGACCTGCTGGTCCGCCTCCACCTCGACGACGCCGGCCGGCTCGCCCGCACCTCGAAGGACGGACGGGCCGGCGCCCACGCGGGCGTCCTGGAGGACTACGCCGACGTCGCCGAAGGCTTCCTCGCCCTCGCCGCCGTCACCGGCGAGGGCGCCTGGCTCGACTTCGCCGGCCTCCTCCTGGACCACGTCCTCGACCGCTTCACCGCCGAGGGCGGGGCGCTGTACGACACGGCCCACGACGCCGAGACCCTCATCCGGCGCCCCCAGGACCCCACCGACAACGCCACCCCGTCCGGCTGGACCGCCGCCGCCGGCGCGCTGCTCTCGTACGCGGCCCACACCGGCTCGGAGGCCCACCGGGCCGCCGCCGAGGGAGCCCTCGGCGTGGTCAAGGCGCTCGGCCCGCGCGCCCCCCGCTTCATCGGCTGGGGCCTCGCCGTCGCCGAGGCCCTGCTCGACGGCCCCCGGGAGATCGCCGTCGTCGGCGCCGCCGCCGACCCGGCCTTCCAGGAGCTGCGCCGTACGGCCCTGAGGGCGACCACGCCCGGAGCGGTCATCGCCTCCGGAGCCCCCGACGGCGAGGAGTTCCCGCTCCTGCGCGACCGCCCCCTGGTCGCCGGGGCGCCCGCCGCGTACGTCTGCCGTCACTTCACCTGCGACGCCCCCGTCACCGACCCGGACGCCCTGGCCCGGCTGCTGCGCTGAGCCCCGAACGGAGACGGCCCCGCCGCCCCTCCCGAAGGAGGGCCGGCGGGGCCGCGCCGTGGCCGAGCGCCGTCGCTCAGCTGTTGCCGGCGCCGTTGCCGGACAGCACGGGGATGTCGCTGAGGATGTGCGACAGCGGCTCGTCACCCTTGGCCTGGGTGGAGTTCTCGACGCACTGCTGGTTCTGCGGGGAGGACAGGACGTTGATGTCCTGGACCGCGATCGGGATGGCGCCGATCAGCGAACCGGCGTTGACCTTGGCCGGCAGGCCGACGCACGGCTTGTTCAGGGAACCCTGGACGAGCGCGAACTGCGGGCTCATGTTGCCGTGGGTGGCGGAGTTGCCGAACTCCTGGTGCGCGCCGTTTCCGGAGAGCGAGGTGGTGCCACCGTCGTCGGCGATCGCGAGCGCCTGCCCGGCCGTCGCGCCGACGACCGAAACAGCCACCGCAGCGGTCGCGAGGAGCTTCTTCATGTTCTGGCCTTTCGGATGACTGGCTCGCGCTGAGTGCCGAGCCGTGCTGATCAACTGGTCGGAGGGGCTGAGGTTCCGGTATGTCCACCGGACGGCCTACGGGCAGATGAGCGAAGACCCCCGGGCGGGCGCGTAGTCGGCGACGGAGAGCTCGCTGGGCGCGATCAGGTCGCCGGACGGCAGCGGCCGGTCCGCGCGCAGCCGCGCGAAGACCTCCGCCGCCCCCTCCTCGTCCCAGCCCACGGTGGACCCGGCCCCTTCGACGACCGGGTTGAAGCCGCGTACGGGCACCGTCGCGAACTCGGTGCGGGACGGCCCGACCGCCTTCAGCCGGGTGGCGAGCGTGAGGAGTTCGGCCGTCGAGACGCCCCGCTCGGCGGCGGCCGTGCCGCGCAGGACCGAGGCGAGCGCCCTCAGCTTCGCCGGGTCCCCGAGAATCCCTTCGGCGCGGACCCGGTCCAGCATGTTGACGAGGAACTTCTGCTGCTTGCGGATGCGGCCGAAGTCCATCTCCCCGTCGGCCTTCCGCGACCGCACGTACTGGAGCCCCTCGCCGCCGCCCACCCGCCGGGTCCCCACCGCCAGGTCGAGCCCGGTCGCCAGGTCCTTCAGCGGCTTCTCCGTACAGATGGGCACCCCCTCGTCGACCCGGTCGACGCTGTCCATGAACCGCCGGAAGTCGACTTCGAGGTAGCGGTGCACGGTGAGCCCGGTCGCCGCCTCGACGGTCTCGACGGTCAGGGCCGAACCGCCCTCCGCGTGCGCCGCGTTGATCTTCGCGAGATGGGAGTCGTGGAGGGCGCCGGTCCGCTGGTCGGTGTGCGGGCCGGGGAGTTCGGCGAGCGAGTCGCGGGGCAGCGAGACCACGCTGACCCGGTCGTACCCGGCGGAGACGTGCACGAGCATGATCACGTCCGTGCAGTCGCAGCCCTGGCCGCCGAGCCGGAAGCGTTCCTTCTCCTCGGCGGTGATCCCCGTCCGGGAGTCGACGCCGACGAGGAGCAGGTTCAGTCCCTGTTCGGGGGACGGGAGTTCGGGGGGACCGCCGAGGGCGGAGGCGAGGGCTCCGGGGGCGAGCGCGAGAAGCGCCGCCGGTGCGAGCAGGAGCCGCCACGGACGCGGGAATCTCATGGCCGCACGCTATTTCGACCCCGCTCGCACACAGATACGCGACGCGGCATCGGGCGTGTGAATCACTCGGTTGCGAGGCTTGTGTAATGATGCGGGAATAGCAGCGGAAGGAGCGAGGATGGCGCCGCCGGTTCCCGGTAATCCCGGGAAATGGGAACGGATGGCCTTCATTCCGAAGAGCCGGTATGTGAGCGAACCGCCGACCGCCGACCGGGCGCCGTCCTCCCGGCAATTCCCGGTCTATTCCGCCCTGGTGACCCAGTGGGTGCAGGCGGGTCGGACGGTGCCGGGCATGCCGGACCGGGAGTGGGAGCGGCTGGTCTCCACCCCCGTCTGGCCGCGCTAGCGGAGCCGGTACGCGCGAAGGGGCCGCCCTGGCGGGGCGGCCCCTCGACGTGCGGGAGGGACGGTCAGCTGTTGCCGATGCCGTTCCCGGACAGCACCGGGATGTCCTCCAGCAGGTGCGACAGCGGCTCGTCGCCCTTGGCCTGCGTCGAGTTCTCGACGCACTGCTGGTTCTGCGGGGAGGACAGGACGTTGACGTCCTGGACCGCGATCGGGATCAGGCCCGCGACCGAACCGGCGTTGAGCTTCGCCGGCAGACCGATGCACGGCTTGTTCAGGGAGCCCTGGACCAGCGCGAACTGCGGGCTCATGTTCCCGTACGTGGTGGAGTTGCCGTACTCCTGGTGGGCGAAGTTGCCGCTCTTGGAGGTGGTGCCGCCGTCGTCGGCGATGGCGAGGGCGGGGGTGGCCGCGGCGGCGCTGACGCCGACGATCGAGGCGGCGGCGGCCGCGGTGGCCATGACCTTCTTGATCACGGGATTTCCCTTCTAGAACCGGCTCCGTGCAGGGAGCCCCCTGATCAACTCGCTCCGGAGCGGCGGGTTCCGCCCTGTCACCCCGTTGGCGGAGCGCACGCGGCAGCGCTCGTCGTGGTTCCCAGTCGATCGGGTGAAGCACCGGAACCTCGCCCCCCGGCCGCAGTTGATCCGGTCGCATCCATCACGTCGATCGGTGCGAACAGAAACGGATTCACCGTGATCAAGAAGATGATGGCGGCCGCGGCCGTCACCGCTTCGGCCGTCGGCGTCGCCGCCGCGGCCGCCGCCCCCGCGATGGCCATCGCCAACGACGGCGGCACGACCTCCCTCTCGGGGAACGGCGCCCACCAGGCGTTCGGTAACTCCACCACCGAGGGGCACCTGAGCCCGCAGTTCTCCGCCGTCCAGGGCTCGCTGAACAAGCTCTGCCTGGGCGCCCCGGTCAAGGGCAACGTCGGCTCGGTCATCGGCGTGCTCATCCCGGTCGCGGTCCAGGACGTCAACGTCCTGTCCTCCCCGCAGAACCAGCAGTGCGCGGAGAACTCGACCCAGGCCAAGGGCGACGAGCCGCTGTCGCACGTCCTGGAGGACATCCCGGTCCTCTCCGGGAACGGCATCGGCAACAACTGATCCCGAAGCGCGCCGCGGGGCCGGAGGAATTCCTTCCTCCGGCCCTGTGTCGTGCGCGCAACGGAGTGAATGCCGGGCCGGGGACCGCAATTCCCGGTTTCCTTCGCGGGAGGTTGTCGTTGTCCGTGTGTGCGACGGAAGCCGATCTTCCGTCGCGGAAAAGGAGCCAGACGAAATGAAGTGCAAGAAGGCTGCCGCCGTCATCGCCGGAGTCATCATGGCCATGGGCGCGGCCACCCCCGCCTTCGCCGACGCCGACGCGTACGGTGCCGCCATCGGTTCGCCGGGTGTCCTCTCGGGCAACGTCGTCCAGGTCCCGATCCACATCCCGATCAACGCCTGCGGCAACAGCGTCAACGTCATCGGCGCGCTGAACCCGGCCGCCGGCAACGTCTGCATCAACGCCTGACCCGGACCGCCGCGGTCACGTCCACGGCACCGGCCGGCCCCGGGAAGCCCATCCG
>NZ_JBHTST010000014.1:0-87605 GCF_042794995.1 Streptomyces sp. NPDC056503 | reverse complement strand
CCGCCCGCACCCGCATCGGCGGCGGCTTCGGCCGCTACGGCGAGCTCGTCGGCTCCGGCGACTACGACCGTGACGGGAAGAACGACCTGCTCGCGGTCGACCCGGCCACCAAGGTCACGTACCACTTCCGGGGGACGGGGCAGCGGTACACCCCGTTCGACCTGACCCGCTCCACCACGCCCCTCCTCAAGGGCGGGTCGTACAACCTTTTCTCCTGATCGATGGTCATACGGGTCGGTGCGCACGCCTTTGCGGACCGACCCGTCTTCGTCTGGAGAGCCCGTGCTTCCTGTACGCGCCACGCGCCGCCGTACCGTCGCCGTCGCCACCGTCCTCGCCGTCACCCTCGGCGCCGGAGCCCTGACCGTCCCGGCCGCCGCGGCGGACACGGTGACCGGCGCGGAGGCGGAGGAGGGCGTCACCCGGGTGTCCCTGAACTTCGTGGTGGACGAGGCCGGCAGCGCCGGGTTCTTCGACAGCCTCTGGTTCAACAACGACGTCCGCGCGTGGACGAGCTACAAGGACGGCCGCTCCTACAGCCTGAGCCGCTACACGACGTCGGTCTCGGTGGTCGGCGGCAACCAGTTCGTCGACGACGTGACCGACACCGTGGTCGACATGGCGACCGGGGCCCGCTACCCGCTGCCCGCGGGCAACACCGCGGCGATCGGCATCGCCGGCCCCTACGTCTTCACCGCGCTCGCCACCGCCTCCGGCCCCACCCTGTGGGCCCACACCGCCCAGGGCAGCCGGCAGATCACCGGCCTGCCCACCGGGACCAAGGACCTCTCGGTCCGTCCCGGCACCGCGCAGTACGGCGTCGTCGGCTTCACCGACGCCGACGGCGGGCGGCACCAGGGCCTGGTGGACCTGGCGGCGGGGAAGGTCACCGAGGTCTACGCGGTCCCGGCGTCGGCCTCCTCGTTCACCTTCTCGGACACCCGGGTCGCCTGGGCGGAGCGGGACGCCGCGACCGGCACGGCACGAGCCGTCGTCCTCACCCGGGGGACGGCCGAGCGGAAGACCGTCGACCTCGGCCCGATGCCCCGCACCGCCGAGGTGCAGCTGGTGGGCGACTGGCTCCTCGACGGACTGCCCCTGCGGGAGGGCCGGGACCTGACGCCCGGCTACGGCCTGCGCGCCCGCAACCTCGCGGCCGGCGCCGCGCCGGTCAAGCTGCTCGACTACTTCCAGACCATGACGCGGGACACCGGCGGCGGCGTCCTGGCCAGCGGCGGCCGGCTGGGCAAGGGCGAGGGCGTCCACCGGATCGAGCGCGGCGCGGACGGCCGGCCCACCGTCGCCCTCGTCGCGAGCAACGGCTCGCCGACCGAGACCGCGGAGATGCGGGAACCCCTGATGCGGAAGCCGGTCGACCTGGACCGGGAATCCTACGTCTCCTTCACGTGGTACGTGAACCACTGGGACACCAAGGCCACGGTGCGGCTGCGGCACGTCCGTACCGGAAAGACCTACGACTGGAGCTCGAACGGTTTCGCCAAGGGCCGCAGCATGGGCGGGGTCAACAGCGACTACGCCGACGGTTTCCCCATGGGCCCCGAGTGGGTCGGGACGTTCGGCAACGGGAACGAGTTCGGCTCGCCCGACACCCGCATCGCCCACAACGGCGACTACACCTGGGAGTTCACCGGCGAGCCGCTGTCCGGTCTCGGCCCCGCCCTGAAGAGGTCCGGCACCTTCACCGTCGTCCGCACGCCGAAGCAGCACGACTTCGACGACAACGGCTCGCCCGACATCCTCGCCCGCGACGCCTCCGGTGTCCTGCGGTCGGACAGCTCGGTCCGCTCCGGCCGCTGGGGCGGGGACGAGTTCGAGGTCCCGGAGACCACGATCGGCGGCGGCTGGCAGATCTACGACCGCATCGAGACCGTCGGCAACGTCGCCGGCTCCGTCCACGCCGACGTCGTCGCCCGCGACAAGGCGGGCGTCCTCTGGCTCTACCAGGGCGACGGCAACGGCGGCTTCGCCGGACGCGTCCAGGTCGGCGGCGGCTGGCAGACCTACGACAAGATCACCGGCGGATCCGACTTCACCGGCGACGGCCGCGCCGACGTCGTGGCCGTCGACAAGGCGGGCGACCTGTGGCTGTACAAGGCCACCGGCAGCGCCACCAAGCCCTTCGACACCCGCAAGAAGGTCTCCTCCGGCTGGGGCGGCTACGACCAGCTCACCGCCACCGGCAACATCGCGGGCGCCGCCCACGGCGACCTCGTCACCCGCGACGCGGACGGCGTCATGTGGATGTTCCTCGGCAAGGGCGACGGCACCTTCACCGCGCCCACCCGCCTGCGCGAGGGCTTCGGCCGCTACGGCAAGTTCATCGGCGCGGGCGACTACGACGACGACGGCAGGAACGACCTGCTCGCCGTCGAGGCCGCCACCGGCAAGACGTACCTCTTCCGGGGCACCGGCGCCCGCACCACCACGTTCGAACGGGCCCGCATCGCCACCTCCCTCTTCTCCTCGGGGGCGTACGACCTGTTCGGCTGACGGCACCGTCCCTCCCTCCCGCAGAGGGGCGCAGCACATGAACCGGCGCCCCTCCCACCGCCTGGTGGCCTCGGCCCAGGAAGCGCGGTGGGAGGGCGTGGGCCGGCGAGCATCTGCCACAGGTGACGGCGCAGTGTCACGGAAAGTCACGGAACGCTATCGTCCGGTCATGAGGACGAACAACTCAGCCCTCGCGGCGGCTTCGGCCGCCGCCGTTCTGCTGGCCGTTCCGGCGCCCGGCCACGCGGCGCCGGGCGCGGCCAGGCCCCACACCTGCCTGGAAGGGAAGGCCGACTCGCGAGGCCGGTCCTCCGTGGACGGCACCGAACTGGCCTGGGACGAGGTCTCGAAGTTCGATGACGCGCGCTCGTACGCGATCAAGGTGTGGACGGCGGGAACGCTCAGGCAGGTGAAGATCAAACCGGACGGCGCGTCCTCCTACGCCGACCTGGAGTGGAAGGACGCCGACAGCACCGGCCAGGGCTGGAACCTCGTCTACGGCAAGTGGGACCCGAACACCGGCACGGACTTCCTGTGGCTCAACCGGGCGTACCTGGACGACAGGAAGCCGCTCGGAAAGGACGAGCACCGCAGGCGGGTCGCGATGCACGAGCTGGGCCACGCGCTGGGGTTCTGCCACAAGGAGCTGGGCCGGGAGAAGGCCTCGGTGATGTGGGAGTACTACGACGACCTCGCCGCGAAGGGCTTCGACAAGCCGACGTCGAACGACGTCCGGGCGTATCACGCACTGTGGGGATGACCATGGACAAGAAGGCGACGGCGCTGGTCCTGGGCGCGGTGGCTGCCGGGGTGCTCACGGCCGGCGGATGGTTCGGCTACCAGCGGCTGGAGGTGCGGGTCGCTCCGGCGGAGGTGATCCGGGGCTACGACGCGCGGACTCCGGCGGGTACGGCGCCCCACTCCGAGGACGTCTTCACCGGCAAGGTGGCGGCGTTCGAGGAACAGCGGGAGATCGAGTCCTGGACGACGGACGTCTACCGGGTCGACGTCGTCTCCGTGCTGCGCGGGGACGTCAAGGGGACGGTGCGGGTCACGTGGGCGAGGGACGAGGAGCCGGGGCAGCGGCTGAAGGACGGCGAGACGTACGTCTTCGCGACGCAGGCCTCGCGGAGCGACGCAGCGGTGAAGGACGGCCAGGTGCTGATGTTCCACGGCGCGATGAAGCCGGTGGAGGAGGCGCAGTTGACGGCGTGGAAGCTGGCGGCGGCGCTGCCGGTGCGGCTGGCGCCGTAGGAGGGAACGGGTGAGGAGAAGCGCCTCGGCGGGGCGTCGGTGGCCGGCACGACGGCAGCGCCGTGGTGGGCGGGGCGTCCGGTGCCGTGGGGGACGTGCAGGTCCGGGGCGCCGACGGCCGCAGGGCCGCGGCGAGCATCTGCCGGGGCGCGGGCCCATGTACCGGTCTGCGAGGCGCCGCTCACCAGCTGCCTGATCACGTTGAAGATGCCCTGGCCCAGCGGGGTCGGCGCGATCACGATGCCCAGGGGCAGGGGCAGGGGCAGGGGCAGGGGCAGGGGCAGGGGCAGGGGCAGGGGCAGGGCCGGGGCCGGGACGAGGACGAGGACGAGGAACGCGGTGTTACGTTCCTCGACACGGCTTCCGGCCTGGGGCCTGCGCCGCAACCGCATCACCACGACGACCGCGAGCAGCACTCCGGACACCCGTTCCCCCAGGCGAAGAGGGCCGAGCAACCAGCCGGCCCGACCGGCTACGTGGTTCTGGCCGCCGCCCGCACTTCTCAGCCGACCGACCGGGGATTTCCGCGGAAGTGGCTCTGGACGGCGGTACCCGCCCGTAGCGTGAGGCGGCATGACGGTGCTGATCATCGGCGGCAGTGGGTTCCTCGGGGCCGAGTTGGTGCGCCAGGCGGTATCCGCGGGTCGGTCCCCGGCCGCCACGTTCCATTCCCGTCCAGGCGACCACGCCGGGGCGACCTGGCACCACCTCGACCTTCGCGACCTCTCCCGGCTCGAAGGGGTCCTCGACAGGGTGGCTCCGGCCGTGGTGATCAACGCGACGAGCGGCGGAGCGGACTGGTCGGTCACGGCCGAAGGCGGTATCCGACTCGCCCTGGCTGCCGCCCAGCGCGGCATCCGCCTGGTGCACGTCTCCAGCGATGCCGTCTTCTCCGGCGCGCGCCGCGACCGGTACGACGAGTCCTGCCTTCCCGACCCGCTCACCCCGTACGGGGCGGCGAAGGCCGCCGCCGAGACCGCCGTACGTCTCCTGTGTCCCGACGCGGCCGTCGCCCGCACCTCACTGATCGTCGGCAACGGCCGCTCCGAACACGAGCGGCTGGTGCACGCGCTGGCCGACGGCACCCGGCAGGGCGTTTTGTTCACCGACGACATCCGCTGCCCCGTACACGTGGAGGACCTGGCCGCCGCCCTGTGGGAGCTCACCCGATCCGACGCCGCCGGCGTCTTCCACCTCGCAGGCCCGAACGCCCTGAGCCGCTACGAGCTGGGCGAGCTCATCGCCCGCCGCGACGGCATCGACCCCTCCCTGCTGCCCAGCGGACGCAGGAAGGACACCGAGCTGTCGGGTCCGCTCGACGTTCGCCTCGACAGCCGCGCCACGCAGCGACGGCTGCGCACCCGGCTCCGCGGAGCCAGGGAGTTCCTGGTCGAGGCCTGAGCCGCAAAGTCGACCGGAGCCACGCGCGGGAGGCGTTCGGCGGCACAACGTCAGGAAGCAGGACCACGCACTGACTTCGACGTGACGAACTAGGTTCCGCTCGAAGAACGGTCGTACAGCCGTACAACCGTGAACGGCCCTCATGAGACCTGTGGTCGTGGCGCACCGACGCCTCGACCACGGACTTCGAGGGGAATCCCCTTGAAGCACCTCAGCCCCGCCGGACGACTGCTGAGCGGCGGGTCGACCGGCTTCGTGCCCCATGCCGTCGCCGGTGGCCGGCACGTCTTCCGGTGGCACCGGACCGCAGACTCCGCTCTTCCCCTCCAGGAACCACGTGAAGCAGCGGCACCGCACCACCCGCCGGGTCGCCGCCGCCCTCGCCGTCACCCTCACGGTGACGGCCGACGGCCTGGCGGCCCCGGCGTGCGCGGCGGCCCCGGCCGCCCTTCCCGTACGGCCACTCCGTATGGGGCTCCCGCGACTCGGACGTCGTGGACGTCCTGTTCGGACTCACGGAGAGAACCGTCCCGCGGACCCTTGGAGGCCCTGCCCTGCCCTGTCCTACCCCGCGTCGGCTCGGACCGATGCGGCTCTCGCGGCGCTCGGTGTAAGTTCGCCGGGTGGAAATCGGGGAGTTGATCGGGGCGGGGCGGACGGCGGATGTGTTCGCACTCGACGAGGACCGGGTGGTGCGGCGCTACCGCGACGGGGAGGACGCCACCGGTGAGGTGGTCGTGATGACCTACCTGGCCGAGCACGGGTATCCGGTGCCGGCGGTGTGGCCGGGCGCGGCGGCCGGGGAGCTGGTGATGCAGCGGCTGTCGGGGCCGACGATGCGCGAGGCGCTGGTCGCGGGCACGCTCAGCGGCGGGCGGGCGGGCGAGTTGCTGGCCGATCTGCTGCTGCGGCTGCACGCGGTCCCGCCCCGGGTCGGGGCCGATCCCGCCCACCGCATCGTGCACCTGGATCTGCACCCGGAGAACGTCTTCCTCACCACCGACGGCCCTGTGGTGATCGACTGGGCCACCGCCCAGGAGGGCCCTCCCGGTCTGGACACCGCGATGGCCGCGTTGATCCTCGCGCAGGCGGCGCTCACCATGCCGGCCGCCGCCGAGGTCGCCCGGACCGTCCTCCCCGCCCTGGTGCGTCACCTCGGTGGCACCGACGGCATGTTGCTGTCTGAGGCCCGGGCCCGGCGGGCCGCCAATCCGACCCTCGCCCAGGAGGAGATCGCCGTCCTCGACGAGGCGGTCGCCCTGATCCTGGCGGCAGGAGCCGACACCCAGGAGAGCGTCCTCCAGTAGGAGGTGACCTGGGCTGTCGGATGCGGGACGGGTGGGAAGGCCGTCCCGGCGGCGGTCGTCTCGGCGGTGGGCGTACCAGGCTCGGGGCCTACGGCTGGGGCGCGTGGTGGGGGCGATGCGGCAGTGACCCGCGCTTCGGCGTTGAGCGATCCCGGGTTGTGGCTCGGTGGTCCCTCCCTCTTCGACGCGACTGCCGAGGCGGTTCCGTTTCCGTGGGATCTCGCGGTGACCGACTCCGGCACCGGCCGCTCCGATGCGATCCAGCGGCTCCGGACGATCCTCGAACAGGCCGACCCCTCACGCCGGGACCGTGTCCGCGAGGTTCAGACGACGGACGGACGTCTTGGATCGGTCGGGACGATCGCGTGTTCGTCGAGGAGCTGCTCAAGGGCTTCGTGACCGTGCTCTCGGCGGTATGCCATCTCGGCCGCGGTGACCGGCAGGGTCCAGAGAATGCGGGCATGGCCGTCCGGCAGCGGGCAGTGTTCCAGGTCCGGGCCATGGAGGTAGGGAAGGCTGATCAGCAGGTGGTCGCAGTGGGACCCGGGCAGCCACGGTTCCCCGATGGGCACGCTGTGTTCGAGATCGAGGTGGTGATCGGCGTGGTAGCAGGCGGTCATGGCCAGGAGATCGGCGAAGCGTGCGTCGCGGACGGGCGCGGTGAGGACGAATTCGAGGCCGTGTCCGTCCGTCTCGACCGTGGACCAGCAGCCGACGGTGACGTAGGCCCAGCTGTCGGCGCGCGGTCCTGGGCCGACGGCGAGGATCCTCAGGTCGGGAACCGCGTCCCTTCGTCCAGGTCCCAGGTCGTAGTCGCTGACCGTGATCATGTGGCCGGTGAAGAAGGCGCGAACGTGGGCCTCGACGCCCGCTGTCGCCCGCTGGTCGCGCTCGCTCCCGAACATGGTGGAGAGGATCTCACGACCGGCCCAGGTGTCCTGGCTGCGAGTCCACCCTGCCCCGGACCCCGCGCCGGCCGAAGCGTCACGACCTACCGGCTCCATAGGCGCGCCGAAGCGTCACGCCCCCGCTCCATGGGCGCGCCGAAGCGCCACGGCCTACCGGGGACCGGCTGCGCATTCCCGTCGAAGCCTTCGACAGCTCGCCGACACGCGCATGACAACGGCAGGCTCCCTGCGCCACAACGGCTCAGAACCCGGCCATGGACTTGTCGAGCACTCCGCCCAGCGCACCGTAGGCGCTGCAGCGGACCGAGTGCTTCGCCCTGCGGCGCAGCCCGAAGCCCATGGCGAACGACAAGACGAAAAGCCCGCCGAGGACCATGGTCACGACGGGGTCGAAGACGACGTACGTGAAGCACGCCACGCCGGTCCAGAGAAGGACTGGCAGGAGGGAGCCGCGCAGTACCGACCAGAAGCCGATCCGCCCTGGCCCCGGCGGCAGCGCGCGGTCCTCCCACACCTTGATGTGGTTCCTGGTCACACAATGCTCGGGTCGCATGGAGTCATCACATCATCGGCAGCCCGGCACTCGTGCCTGTCCCGTGGGACACGTCGCCGGGGGAGCGGTGCTTCGTCGTTCGCCGGGTGGACCCGGCCGCGCGGACAGCGCCTCCCGAGGGCGGCCGTGTGCGCGATCGGCCCAGTGGGTAGGGGAGTCGACGCCGGCGGCCGAGCGATGCGACGGCTCGGGCAGAGGGGGAACGATGCGGCGGAATCTCCGGTGGGCGGCTGCGGGACTGGTCACGATCGCGGTGTTCGCGACCTGCACATGGCTGTGCGGTGCCGTGCTCCTGCCCTCGGCACTCGCCGATCCCACCATCAGGTGGAGCGTCTCCACGACGGCCGGAGTCGTCCTGGCCACGCTCGCCGTCGCATGGGGCCAGAACTTCGCGGCCCGCACCGGCCCCGGTACCACGGTCACCGCGTCAGGCGATCGGAGCATCGCCGTCCACGGGAACCCGGCAGGCGACATGTCCACCGGCGACACCGGCGACACCGGAGCCCACCGGCCCGCGCAGGGCTCCCCGGCCCGCCCGGAACCCGCCGCACCGGCAACCCCCGCCCCGCCGCGGCCCGAACCCCGGCCAGGGTCGACCACCGCATCCGGCAACAGGTCCATCGCGGTCAACGGCAACCCCGGCGGCACCCTCTCCACCGGCGACCAGCCGGGCCGGGCCCCTTCGTGAGCGGACTCTTCAGGAGGAAGCCCCGGCCACCGCAGGCGGCACAGCCCCCTGCCACCCACCACACCGAGGCGTCCGGACCGCGGTCCATCGCGATCAGCATCAACGGCGGCGCCTTTCATGGCACCCTGCTGACCGGGGACCACGCCACGGTCATCCACGTGCCGCCCGTGGCGCTCGTGCCCCCCGCCGAGGTCGAGCCCCCGCCAGGACTCGACAACCTGCCCCTGCGCCCCGCGCCGTTCGTAGGCCGCGCCCGCGAACTGGACCAGCTCGACGCCGCGTTCTCCTCCCACAACCAGGCCGTGGTGCAGGCAGTGCACGGGCTGGGCGGGATCGGGAAGAGCACCCTGGCCGCCCACTGGGCCGCCACCCGCCCGCACGACCACACCCCCGTCCGATGGATCACCGCCGACAGCCCCGCCGCCGTCCAGCAGGGTCTGGCCGACCTCGCGACCGCCCTCCAGCCCGCCCTGGCCCGCGCACTGACCACCGAGACGCTGGCCGAACGCGCCGCACAGTGGCTGTCCACCCACACCGGCTGGCTGATCATCCTCGACAACGTCAACGACCCCGCCGACATCGCCGGCCTGCTCGCCCGCGCCCCCGGCGGACGGTTCCTGATCACCAGCCGCCTCGCCACCGCGTGGAACCCCGCCGCCGCCCTCGTCCCCCTCGGCGTCCTCGCGGGAGACGAATCCCTCGCCCTGCTGACCCGGATCGCCACCGCAGCCGGTCCCCGGGACATGGACGGCGCCGCGGAACTGTGCGAAGAACTCGGCCACCTGCCCCTGGCAGTCGAACAAGCGGCCGCCTTCCTCGCGCAGAACCCCCTCACCACGCCACGCGCCTATCTCCGCCTGCTCTCCGAGCACCCGGCCACGATGTACCGCCGACGTGCGGTCACCACCCCGCCCGCCCGCACCATCGCCCGCGTCTGGGCCGTCACGCTGGACCGCATCGCCGCCCTCCAGCCCCAGGCCGTGGACCTGCTGCGCACCCTGGCCTGGTACGCCCCGGAGAACATTCCCCTCTCCCTGACCGGCGACTCCACCGAGCCGGCCACCCACGACGCGCTCGGCCTGCTGGCCGCGTACAGCATGATCACCCCCGACCCCGGCACCGGCACCGTCGCCCTCCACCGCCTGGTCCACGCCCTCGCACGCACCCCCGACCCCGAGGACCCTCACCGCACCCCCGGCCACATCAGGCAAGCCGTCCAGCAGGCCGCGGCCGGCCTGCACGCCGCTCTCCCCGCCACCTGGGACCCCGCCGTCTGGGACACCTGGAACACGCTGCTCCCTCACATCGAGGCCCACAGCGACCACGCCGCCCCGGACACCGACACCCTCGCCACCGCGCAGATCCTCGACCGCGCCGCCGGCTTCCTGGACATGCAGGGCCGGCCGGCCCTGGCGATCAGGCACTACGAACGTGCCCTGACCGGCTTCAAGCGGCTGCGGGGACCGGACCACGTCGACACCCTGTTCTGCCGTGACGACCTCGCCTGCGCCTACCGGAACGCGGGGGAGCCGGGCCGCGCCATCGCCTTGCACGAGCAGGCCCTTGCCGACAGTCTGCGGCTGCTGGGCAGGGACCACCCCGACACCCTCGTCATCGACGACAACCTCGCCCGTGCCTACCGGGAGGCGCAGGACCCGGGCCGCGCCGTCGGTATGCACAGGCAGATCCTTGCCGACAGCGTGCGGCTGCTGGGCAAGGACCACCCCCTCACCCTCGACTTCAGCGACGCGCTCGCCCAGTCCTACTGGGCGGCGGGCGACTCGGAACGGGCGAGTCGTCTCTACGAGCGGACCCTCGCCGACTGCGTGCGGGCGCTGGGCGAGGAAGACCCCCGTACCCAGTCCTCCCGCATCAACCTCGCCCACGTCCACAAGTCGGCCGGAGAGCCGCAGCGCGCCATCGACCTGTACGGACAGGCCCTCGAAGCCCGGACCCGGATACTCGGCAAGGATCACCCCGACACCCTGACCGCCCTGTGGCATCTCGCCGGCGCCTACTGGGAGGCGGGTGACACGCAACAGGCCACACCCCTGTACCAGCAGACCGCAGCGGACAGCCTGCGGGCGCTGGGGGAGGACCACCCCTTCACCCTGGTCTTCCGTCACGACCTGGCCGGCGTCCACTGGGAGGCCGGGGACCTGCCGCAGGCCACGCTCCTGTACGAGCAGGTCCTCGAAGCCCGGACCCGGATGCTGGGCGCGGACCACCCCGACACCCTGGATTCCCGCAACCGCCTGGCCGGCGTCCACAGGGACGCGGCGGACCCACAGCGGTCCATCCTGCTGTACGAGCAGAACCTCGAAGCCCGGGCCCGGGTACTGGGCACGGACCACCTCGACACCCTGACCTCGTGCAGCAACCTGGCCCGTGGCTACAGGGAAGCGGGGGACCTGCGGCGGGCCACACCCCTGTACGAGCAGGTCCTCGAAGCCCGGACCCGGCTACTGGGCGAGGATCACCCCGACACCCTGGCGTCCCGCAACAACCTGGCCGACGTCCGCCTTGAGGCGGGGAACCCGCGGCAGGCCGTTCCCCTGTACGAGGAGACCTTGGCCGGCAGCGTGCGCGCGCTGGGAGCCGACCACCCCGACACTCTGCTCGCCCGCAGAGACCTCGCCTACGCCTGTCTGAAGGCGAACGATCTGCAGCGAGCCGTTTCCGAGTACGAGCGGACTCTCTCCGACAGCGTCAAGGCACTGGGAAGGGACCACCTCGTCACACTTTCCTGCGGCAACGCCCTGGCCGGCGCCCTCCGGGAGGCGGGCGACCTGCAACAGGCCGTCAACGTGTACGAGCAGACCCTCATCGGCCGCACGCGGGTACTGGGGCCCGACCACCCCGACACCCTCGCCTCCGGCAACAACCTCGCCCATGCCTACGCGTCGGCCGGGGACACGGGACGTGCGATCCCCTTGTACGAGCAGACCCTCGAAGACACCGAGCGGGCCCTGGGCGCCGACCATGCGCTGACACGGACCATTCGCCGGAACCTCGCCGACGCCGTCGCCTTACGCGCCGACGAACCCGGACAGCCGTGAACTCCCGCGGCTGCGACGGCCTGCCGGTCGCGCACGGCGACGGCACACCCCTTCGACCACCGCGAGGGCATGTACCGCGGGCAGCCAGGACCATGTGCCGGCCCTCCGCACCGCTCTACCGCTCGCCGCCCGCTCCGTCGCTCGCTCCGCCGACCGCGTAGACGCGCTCCTGGAGTCGTTCGGCGGCCCAGTCCAGCCCGACACCCAGGTCCAACCAGTGCCGGTCCTCGCGGTTTCCGGGCGGCGCGAGGTTCACCGCCGCCCACGAGAACACGCCCACCAGGACGGAGCGCCCGTGCTGCGCGGTGCGGACGGACAGCGCGAACGGCGCGGCGAGTGCCGCGCGCGTCACCAGCATGGTCTGCGCGTCCTCGCCCCCGGGGCGCCCGCCCGTGAGGAACCGGGGCGTCTCCAGGATCTTGACCCACTCGACGACCGCGTCCGCCACCTGCGCGCGCAACGACTCCTCGATGCCCTCCCGGACGGCCGCGGCGGGATCGGCGCCGAGCCAGCCGAGCCAGTGATCGGGGTCGGTGAGCGGGCCGAAGTCGTCCTGCGGAACCCCGTGCCGGGGATTCTCCTCGTACGCGCCCGTCAGCTTCCCGTCCTCGCCCACCAGCCACGCGCCGCGGATCGCCTCGGGCGGCACATAGCCGTTCGGGTCGTCGACGTACGTCGGATCGATCTCGGCGACGCTGCCCCCCGGATTCTCCGCGGCCGCGGCCAGCAGCCCCGGATCCGCCGGTACGGCCCGGCGCCGCCCACGCCACGACCCGAAACGTCCCATGTCCGCCCCCACTCTCCGTGCCGCTTCCGTCGAGCGTGATGGTGCCCCACCCGCTCAGGGCCGCCTCGGCGGGGCGCCGGGGTGCCGAGGCCCGTGAGGGGAGCGGGACACCGAACCGCTGCCGCCGAACGACGACCGATTCCGAGGCCCCGCCTCAGCCGCGCTCACGGAGGTGCGTCTCCGGCTCCGCCGCACCGGTCGGCATCGCGCGGCCGCGAGCGGACAGGCGGGCGAGCCGGTTGCCGAGGGCGCCTTCGAGGGTCTCAGGCCCGTCGGCCGCCCGAGACACCGTCAGTCGGACAGCGAGGTGGTGCCGGCGGAGTCCGGCCGCGGCTGCTCCCCGAGGCCCCCGGCGTGGCGGGGGTACGGGCCCGCGCCGCGTCCCACAGGTTGATCAGCGCGCGGACATCGGTCGGGTGCAGCCCGTTCCGCGCCGCGAACTCGGCGCCGCGCCCGTCGAACTCCACGGTGACCGCGCGCAGCAGATGCACCGGTGCGCAGCGGACGCACCGGTTCGAGCTCCGGCCGCCGCCCTTCTCCCCTGTACGCCGTCCATTCCTCGTACCCCCACCGTCGATGACGCCGGATATCCCGCCGAGCGAGAGGAATCGCCCGTGTTCCCGTCCGCCGCCCGTCGGATCGAGGAGTGTGAGCCGGGAAAGCGGGGGTACGCGCGGAGTGAGCGCATGGGACTGCACTCGATCGCGGGTCAGCGGCACCCCCCCGTCGCCGGCCCGCGGTGCGACAGCCCCGCACCCTCCTTTCCGGTGCGGGGCCGTCGCCATGCGTACGCATCCGCGCACGGTTCCGGCTTCTCCGACTTTTCCGCTACGGGGCGGGTACGGGCGCGGCGCGGGGGCAGAGGCCCGGTGAGCGCAGCGACTGCGCTCACCCGCCCGTCGGCGGCCCTTCCCCCCTGCCGCCGGCCCGCGGTGCGATCGCCCCGTACGTCTTCCCCCCTGCGTACGGGGCGGTCCCCTGCCCGCCACCCGGCCACGGACCTCCGGGCCGGCCCCGGCGCTGACCGTGCCGGAAGGCCGGCGCGCCCGCCGCCCGCTCAGTCGACCGCCTGGTAGAGCGTGGTCCAGAAGTCGTGGATGAGGCGTGCCGAGTCCGGTGTGGACATCCCGACCTGGGTGAGCAGGATCCCGACGAGCCCGTTCTCCGGGTCGGCGTACGCGGTGGTGCCGGTGCCGCCGTCCCATCCGAACTGGCCGAGGGAGGCGTAGTTGCCGCGCCGGGTGCGCACCGCCATCCCGAACCCCCAGCCGCCGTGCTGCCCCTGGCCGGCCGCGAGGTGGGCGAGGGCGCGGTACATGGCGGTCCGGGCGGCCAGCTGGTCGGGTGCCAGGCGGTTGGTGGTCATCAGCTCGACGGCGGGCCGGGACAGGATCCGCTCACCGCCGTGCGTGCCGCCGGCCAGCAGCATGCGGAAGTAGGCGTGGTAGTCGTCGACGGTGGAGACGAGCCCTCCTCCGGCGCCCTGGAACGCCGGGGGACGGCTGGACCGGCCGCCCACCGCCTCGTCCCAGACGAGGAACTCCCCGGTCCGCGGGTCGGGTCCGTAGAGGGTCGGCAGCCGGTCGATCTTCTCCGGGGGCACGTGGAAGCCCGTGTCCCGCATGCCCAGCGGATCGAGGACGCGCTCGCGCAGGAACGTCTCCAGCGGTACGCCCGCGACCCTGGAGACCAGGACGCCGGTGACCTCGTTGCTCAGGTCGTACTGCCAGCGCTCGCCGGGCTGGTACGAGAGCGGCAGTTCGCCCAGCCGCCGCATCCACTCGTCCGGTTCGGGCGCGGGGCCGGACACCACGCTGTAGTCGGTGCGCTCGAAGAGCGCCGCCCTGATCGGCGCGTCCAGCAGCTCGAAGTCCGTGCCCAGCCCGAACGTCGAGGTCAGCAGGTCCCGCACGGTGATCGGCCGGCGCGCGGGCACGGTGTCGTCGAGGGGGCCGTCGGGCCGCTTCAGCACGCGCCGGTCGGCGAGTTCGGGCAGCCAGGGGTCGACCGGGTCGTCCAGGCGCAGTCGGCACTCGTCGAGCAGGACCATCGCCGCGGCCATCGTCACCGGCTTGGAGGCGGACGCCATCCGGAAGACGGTGTCCCGCCGCATGGGCGGGCCGCCGTCGTGCCGCATCGTCCCCAACGCCTCGACATGGGTGTGCCCGCCGCGGCCGACCAGGGCGACGAGCCCGGGGATCTTCTTCGACTCGACGTGCCGGGCCAGCACCTCGCGGAGCCGTCGCAGTCCCGCTTCCGAGAAGCCGTCGCCGTTTCGTGCCGTCATGGGTCTCTCCCTCGCTCGGGGCCGCGAGGGGCCCGGATCCGGTCGGTACGGCCGCCGTGCGGAGGCCGTACCGGGAGCCTGCGGCCTTGACCCAGGGTCAAGGTCAAGCCCGATCCCGGGACATGGCCACGGACGGCGGCACCGGCGTGGGGGAACGCGTGGGCGACGCTCGGGGGAACCGGGGCAAGAACCAGCGGGAAACCGGGACAAGAAGCAGTGGGGGAAGGCGCGGTGAGGCCGCGCGGGAACGTGCGGGAACGCGCGCGCTACCCTCGCCCGTGCGAGCGTGCGCGGCCGGACATCCGGACGTGGCGGAGGAGACCGCGCCCGCGGCCCGAGCCCCGCCCGAGGACCCGGGGCCGCCGCCGTTCGGGCGAAAAAGGGGGGGCACCTACCGATGGCAGGCGGACTCACGATCGGCCAGGCGGCCGGATTCATCGGCGTCACCATCAAGACCGTCCGGCACTACCACCGGCTCGGCCTGGTGGCCGAGCCGGAGCGCGACGGCTCCGGCTACCGCCGTTACGGATCGGCCGACCTGTTCCGCCTGCTGCGCGTGCGGACCCTCGCCGAGGCCGGCGTACCGCTGGCCGAGATCGGCGGCCTCCTCGACGCCGGACCCGAACGCTTCGCCGCCACCCTCGACGACGTCCACCGCCGCCTCACCGACCAGATCGAGTCCCTGACCGCCCGCCGCGACCGGCTGCACCGCCTCGACCACGGCGACCGCGCCCTGCTGCCCGACCGGGCCTGCGCCGTCCTGGAGCGGCTCACCGCCCTCGGTTTCGACCCCGACTACGTCGCCGGGCAGCGCGAGGCCCTCGTCCTCGCCCGGGCGGGCGTCCCGGAGATCTTCGACCGCTTCCTGACCCGGCTCGAACGCTCCCTGGACGACCCCGAGTCCGTGGCCCTGACCCGGCGCGGCCTCGACGCGGCCTCCTGGGACCCCGACGACCCCCGCATCGCCGAACTGGCCCGCGCCTGGGTCGCGAAGCTCCTGGCCGACCGTGCCCTGCTGGAGACCCCGCCGGAGTTCCACGCCCGTCCCGACGCCGCCTCCCGCTACGACCTGGTCAACCACCACCGCGAGGACCACCCGGCCCTCGCCCGCCTCAACGCGCTGATCGAGGCGGACCTGCGCACGGCCGGCGTCGACGTCCCCCGCCGCTGAGCGCACCGCTCCGGGACCGGCGGCCCCGACAGGAGGGGGACGGATTCCGGCAGGGGCGGAAGCGACAGAAGGGTTCGTGAGCGAAGAGAGGGGTGCCGCACGACTCTCCCGGCGTGCGGCCCGACGGGTGTGTACTGGACACCTGCCGCATCGAGGGGGAAAGCATGCCGCCCACACCGGATCCGGAAGCACCTGAACCGGCGGACGAGGAAGAGCCCTGGCTGAGCGGCGGCGAGGCCGCCCGGCTGTGGCCCGTACGCGCGGAACGCCTGGAGAGGGCCGCCCGTCAGGCCGGCGTCCGCACCCGGAAGTTCGGCGGGGAGAGCCGCGGCACCTACGGGGCGGCGCCGAACTACTACCACTACCACCCGGCCGACGTGCGGCGGGCGGCGGCGGACCTCGCCGAAGGCCGCCTCGACCTTCCGCCGCACTGGCGCACCGACACCCCCGAAGGCCGGCGCGCGGAGCGCCGCAGCAGACTCCGCCTCCGCCTCAGCTGCGTGGTCTACCTCTCCCCGCTGCTCTTCGTCCTCGTCATCATGGTCTACGACATGCTGACCTGACCCTCCGGCGACGGCCGCCGCGCGGTACCGGCGATACTGGCGCGACAGGAGTCGGGGAGCGACGTGCCGGGGGGCGAGGATGGGTGGCAGCTTTCGGGTGCGGCGGGACATGCCGTACGTGGACTGGCGGAAGCCGGCGACCGTCGCCGAGGTGCACGCCCGCTGCGCCACTCCCCGCGGCGAGGCGACCCTGGTCCGGGAACGCGGCCCGAGGACCTGCCCGGAGGACCATGCCGACGCCGTGGAGACCTGGACGGTGTCCCTGCGGGACGGGGAGGCCGCCCTCAAGGTCCACCGGCTCATGGGGGACTCCCTGTACCTGCGGTGGCGGATGTGGAAGGGCGTCGACGGCGAGGTGGACGGCGAGCCGTTCCGGTTCACCGGCACGTCCGCGCTGCGGCGCTCCCGCCGGTCGGTCACCTGCGAGGGGCCCACGATCGACGTCCGGATCGTGCCGCGCGCGTTCGGCCTCCGTCTCGTCGAGCGGGGAGAGGACGTCGGATCGCGCTCGTACGGCACCGACTGGGAGCTGCCGGAGCCCACGGACCACGCGGTCCTCGCCGTCTGCCTCTTCGAGTGGGTCGGCCTGGGCGACCTGCTCAGGACACCCGTGCTCCGGGACCTGTGAACACCCCCGAACACGAACCGACGACGATGTCCGCACCCGCACCCACGCCGGTGCCCACCGTCCCGCGCCGGAAGACGCCGAGCCACGCACCGTGAACCGGCGCCGGAACGTCACGCCCGACCTCTTCCAAGACATCGTTTCTCATGGCTGGCAGAGCGGGATGAGAGCCTCCTGACATGAGCTACGACCTGGCTGTCTGGGAAGGTGTGCGCCCGACGGACGACAAGAGCGCCCGCCGGTCCTTCCGTGACCTGTACGACCGCTATCTCGGCGGCGAGACCGAGGAGCCCGCGTCCGAACGGATCACGGCCTATGTCGCGACGCATCTTGACCGGTGGTGTGACATCACCGAGGACGAGGGTGAGACGTCGCCGTGGTCGGTCGGGCCGTTGACCGACGGTGCAAGTGGCCCACTGGTCTACTTCGGGCTGGCCTGGGACAGGGCAGAGGAAGCATCGGCCTATGCGGCAGACGTGGCGGAGTCCATGGGGCTGATCTGCTTCGACGTGCAACAGGACCGGCTCAGGCCGTGAGCAGGGTCGCCCAACGGCGGTAGCCGATGAGGGCTGCGGCCATGCCGACGAGAGCGAGGAAGTGTTCGGCCTTGCGTTCGTAGCGACGGTGCGGCCGTCGGCAGCTCGCCGGCCAGGACACGGTTCTCTCGACCACCCAGCGGTGTCGGCCCAGCCGCTGCGAGGACTCGACGCCCTTGCGGGCGATGCGGTGGCGGATGCCCCGCTGACGGAGCCGTCGGCGCAGGTGGTCGTAGTCGTAGCCCTTGTCGGCGTGCGGCTTGGCCGACCGTCGGCGCCGGGGTCCGCAGCGGGAACGGATGGGCGGGATGCCGCGCACGAGCGCTTGCAGCCCTGACTGTCGTGCATGTTCGCACCGGAGGCGCCCAGGGACAGCGGCAGCCGGTGCCGTCCTCCTGTTCGACGCCGGGCTCGGCACCGGCCGGGCGGCCCGGGGAGACGACGACCCTTGACCTCGACTTAACTTCAGGTTCTACGGTGGCCACGTTCCGTCGAACACGAAACGAGGAGGGGACGTGAACGTGGTGCTCAAGGAGTACTCGCACGAGGAGCTGGCCGCGCAGCCCATCGGCGCGTGGACCGGCAGGGCATTCCGGCTGGTGGTCGGAGCCATCCGCGAGCAGCTGGCGGTGGAGGGCCTCACCCAGCCGCACTGGTGGACGCTCAACCACGTCGCCACGGGTCCCGGCCGGTGGACCCGAGCCGCGCTGACCGAACGGCTGGCCCGTTGGGACGACCGCGACACCGACTTCGACGCCGTCTACGACGACCTCGCCGGCCGCGGCTGGCTCACCGAGGACGCCGGGCGCATGGTCCTGACCGAAGCCGGGGAAGCCGCCCGCACCCGTGTCAAGGAGCGCAACCTGCGCGTGCGCCGGCAGGTCCACGACGGCGTCGACGCGGCCGACTTCGTGACCACGATCAACGTCCTGCGCCGCATGATCGCCAACCTCGGCGGCGACGGCGACCTGCCCGACTGACGGGGCGGTGCGGGTGTGGTGGTCGAGCCGCGTCGCGCGCGGAGGGGCGCCGGAGGTTGCGTTCGATGTCTTGTGCTCCGCCGGTACCACTGGGTACACAAGGAAGGTGACTGAACGGTAGTTCAGTAGTGGCGGATCGGACCGGGCCCCGGCGCCGGGGCGGGCCGACTCGGCCCGCCGCCCGCCTTCAGGCGTGCAGACCGCAGCAAACAAGTCATTGCGGTCCAAGTGAGGGTGAATCTCCCGAAGAACGGTTACCCTCCCTCGCATGCCAATCATGGACATGTCAACTCGCCGGAGGTTCGGCACGGACCGGCGGAGAACCGCACGGCGCTCCGCCGTCCTCCTCCTGCTCCTGCTGAGCCTCCTGGCGACGCCGCCCCTGGCGAGCGCCGCACCACCCCCCGCACCCGCCCGCGCCGCGACGACCACCGCCACCGCCATCACCCTGAACGCCACTGCCACTGCCACTGCCGCCACCGCCACCGCCGTCGCCCAGGCGCAGGCGCGGTGGGGTGACCGGCGGCTCGACGAGGTCTCCTTCCTCGCCACCCACAACGCGTTCGCCAACTACGAGGACGCGCGCTGGACCTCGGTGGCCCAGTCCGAGTCCATCCGCCACCAGCTCGACAACGGCGTACGCGGCCTGAGCCTGGACACCCACTGGTACGAGAAGAGCCGGTGGCTGTGCGTCATCAGCTTCGGCAGCGACTGCTACCCGAGCGACGTCTACCTCTGCCACGGCGAGTGCAAGACCTTCGCCGGCGTCACCTACGCGCTGCCCCGGCAGTCCTTCCAGGGCGGCGTGCAGACCGTGGTCGACTTCCTCGCCGCCAACCCCCAGGAGGTCGTCTCCGTCTTCCTGGAGGACTACGTCAGCGCCCAGCAGCTCGGCGACGCGCTCGGCCGGGTACGCGGCCTCGACCAGGTGCTCTTCCGTCCCGACGCGTGGAACGTGCGCCGGGAGGGCTGGCCGCGGATGACCGACCTCGTCGCCTCCGGCAAGCGCCTGCTGATCTTCAGCGACGCGGGCGACCGCGAGCACCTGGGCGTCATGTACGACAAGGCCTGGACCGTCAGCAACTTCTGGAGCCTGGGCGACCTCGGCAACGACGTCTCCTGTGTCACCCGGTGGGCCGACGTGCCGCTGGACCGCCAGGAGCCGGGCTTCCGACGCCTGTTCACCATGAGTCACCAGCGGAACGTGCCCACCCTCATCAACGCCGCCCTCGACAACGGCGCCAAGCTGCGCGACCGCATCGACCAGAAGTGCCGCCCGGCCGCGGGCGGCCGCGACCCGAACTTCGTCTCCGTCGACTTCCACCGCGTCTCCGACACCAGCGGCCACACACCGGCCTCGATCGTCGCCGAACTGAACGCCCGGAATACTCGGAACACTCGGAACTGACCCCGGAACTGACCCCGCTCCGTCCTCCGGCCCCTCGGCACCGTCCCCAGCCGGCACCCACCCGCGGCACGCGCCACGGGCAGGCACGCGCCACGGGCAGGCGTGGATCAGGCACGGTCCTCCGGGGGGTCGGGGTGCAGGCCGGGCCCGTGGTGCAGACCCGTCAGGGGCGTGGGGGAGAGGTCGGCGGGCTGCTCGCCGGCCTCCAGCAGGGTGTCGGCGGCGCCGACGATGAGCGGGTCGGGACGGCCCACCGCCTCCTCGTCCTTGCTGGCGTAGTCGACGCTCCAGAGCAGGCTGCGCATGGCCTCCAGCCGCCCCCGCCGCTTGTCGTTGCTCTTGACCACCGTCCACGGCGCGGGACCGGTGTCGGTCGCCCGGAACATCTCGACCTTCGCCTTCGTGTACGCGTCCCACAGGTCCAGCGAGGCGAGGTCCGTGGGCGACAGCTTCCACTGGCGCACCGGATCGACCTGCCGGATCGCGAAACGGGTCCGCTGCTCGGCCCGGGAGACCGAGAACCAGAACTTCACCAGCACGATCCCGTCCTCCACGAGCATCGCCTCGAAGGCCGGGCACTGCCGCAGGAACAGCGCGTGCTGCTCGGGGGTGCAGAACCCCATCACCTTCTCCACGCCGGCCCGGTTGTACCAGGACCGGTCGAAGAAGACGATCTCACCGGCCGCCGGCAGATGGGCGACGTACCGCTGGAAGTACCACTGCCCCGCCTCCCGCTCGGTCGGCTTGTCCAGCGCCACGATCCGCGCCCCGCGCGGATTGAGCCGCTCGGTGAACCGCTGGATCGTGCCGCCCTTGCCCGCGGCGTCCCGCCCCTCGCAGATCACCACCAGCCGCGCCCCGGTCTCCTTCACCCAGCGCTGGAGCTTCAGCAGCTCGATCTGCAGGATGCGCTTGGCCCGCTCGTACTCCGCACGGCGGAGCTTGCGCTCGTACGGGTAGTTCTCCCGCCACGTGCGGATCGGCGCGCCGGAGGAGTCCAGCAGCACCGGCTGCTCCGGCCGCCGGTCGTCCACGCTCAGCCCCGCCAGCAGGTCGTCCGCCTCCGGCCGCGATGATTCCTGATCGTCCACACCCCACGCCTACCCCCTGATCCGCGCCCTCATGGCCGCCACCAGGGCTACCGCGGGCCGGTGCCGGCGAGGAGGAGGCCCCCGCAGCTTCGCCGAACGCGGAGGGGACGCCCTGAAGGCTGCCCTCATGGGTTGAGGAGCCAGAGCGCGAGGTTGAGGGCGGACGCGTAGAGGACCCACAGGGCGTAGGGGACGAGCAGGAGGAACGCCCCACGGCTCCGGCGGCGGAAGAGCACCATGGTGGCGGCGAGGGCAGCCAGCAGCAGGCAGATGTCGAGCAGGGCCAGGCCGTACCGTCCGGCGCCGAAGAACAGCGGGGTCCACAGCAGGTTGAAGAGGAGCTGCGCGCTCCAGGCGAGCGCCGCGGCGCGGACGCGCGCGAACTCCTGCCGACGCAGCGCCAGCCAGGCGGAGACGGCGATCGTCGCGTACAGGACCGTCCAGACCGGGCCGAAAAGCCAGGACGGCGGCGCCCACGCCGGGCGCTCCAGCGAGGCGTAGACGTCGCCGGCGTCCGCTGCCGCGAGGCCGCCGACGGCGGCCACCGCGTAGCACAGGACCAGCAGCAGGAGCAGCAGCGGCCACTGCGGGCTTCGCCGCCGCGTGTCGTCGCCGCGGCCCGCGGAGGGGGTCGTCACCGGGGAGACTCCTCGTCTCGTATCGTCTCGTCCGCCGGCCCGGGCGGACGCGGCACGCCCGTCGAGTACCCGCGGGCCGGGGTGGTACGCACCGCCCGCCGGCGTCCGGGACGGGGCGGTACGCACCGCCCGCCGGCGTCCGGTACGGGGCCGCCCTGGGGCGCCCCGCGTACCGCGCCGTCCATCCCGCGGGGCGCCCCGCGTACCGCGCCGGCCATCCCGTGGGACGCGTCCGAGGCGAGCCCCGCATCCGCCCGAGTGCGTCCCGCCCCTCACCCCAGCAGGTCCGGTGCCCGCAGCATCTGCGGCGGGACGCCCCAGGCGTCGACCAGGTCGACGGCGAGCGGGCGGACCTTGCGGCACAGGTCGTTCACCTCGCGGCTGATCGCCTTGGACCGCTGCACGGTCAGACGGCCGTGCTCCATGAACCAGGCCCGGTCCGCCTCGATCGTCGACAGGGCGTACAGGTCGCACAGCAGGCCCAGCGCGACCTTGTTGCCGCCTTCGGGCCGGGCCTTGAACGCCTCGGTGAACGACTCCAGCACCAGCCGTTCCACGTGCGCGTGGGCGAGCGCGATCACGTGGTCCTGCACCGACGAGAACACCGCGCCGGGATCGCGTCCCCGGTCGACGCCGGCCTTCAGGCGGCGGGCCAGGCCGCCGAGCATGTGCTCCTCGCGGTAGCGCAGCATGGCCAGCTGGTACTCCGAGTCCAGCAGCCCGGCCTCCCGGTCCCACTCGTCGCCGCCGGGCAGCAGGTCGCGGACCCGTTCCAGGAGCTTGTGGGCGGAGGTCTTCTCGATGACGGTCTCGACCGCGAGGCCGGTGACGTAGCGGACCGTGCCGAGCTGGTCCAGGTCCTCGAACTCGCTGGCGTGGTCGGTGAGCAGGCCCTTCGCCACGAGCTGGAGCAGGACGTGGTTGTCGCCCTCGAAGGTGGTGAAGACGTCGCTGTCGGCCTTGAGGGCGGCGAAGCGGTTCACCGCCAGGTACCCGGCGCCGCCGCACGCCTCGCGGCACTCCTGCACGGTGCGCGTGGCGTGCCAGGTGCCGAGCGCCTTCGTGCCGGCGGCCCGCGACTCCAGGCGCCGGCGTGCCTGCGGGGAGTCGTCGTGGCCGGAGAAGACGTCGTGGAGCCGCCCGCGCACGGTGTCCTGCGCGAAGTGGAGCGCGTACGTGCGGGCGAGCAGCGGCAGCAGCCGGCGCTGGTGCAGCCCGTAGTCCAGCAGCAGCTGTTCCTCGGCGCCCGAGGACGCCTCGAACTGGCGTCGGCGCACGGCGTACTTGACGGCGAGGGTGAGCGCGACCTTCGCCACGCTCACGCCGGCGCCGCCGACGCAGACCCGGCCCTGGACGAGCGTGCCGAGCATGGTGAAGAAGCGGCGGTCGGGGTTGTCGACGGAGCTGACGTACGCGCCGTCGGGGGTGACGTCGGCGAAGCGGTTGAGGAGCGCCTCGCGCGGGACGCGGACGCCGTGGAAGCGGATGCGGCCGTTGTCGACGCCGTTGAGGCCCATCTTGAGGCCGTCGTCCTCGATCTCGACGCCCTCCACGACCCGGCCGCCGGAGCGCAGCGGCACGATCAGGGCGTGCACGCCGCGGGCCTCGCCGCCGACCTCCAGCTGGGCGAAGACGACCGCGAGCTCGGCGTGGCGGGCGGCGTTGCCGATGTAGTCCTTGCGGGCCGCGTCGCCCTCGGTGGTGACGACGAACTCCCGGGCGGCCGCGTCGTAGCGGGCGACCGTGCCGAGCGCCTGCACGTGGGAGCCGTGCCCGGTCTCGGTCATCGCGAAGCAGCCCAGCAGTCGGCCGGCGACCAGGTCCGACAGGTAGGCGTCGTGGTGGCGGGCGGTGCCCAGCTGCAGGATCGCGCCGCCGAACAGGCCGAACTGCACCCCCACCTTGACCAGCACCGACAGGTCGCCGAAGGCGAGGGTCTCGAAGGCGGCGACCGAGGCTCCGATGTCGTCCCCGCCGCCGTACGCCGCCGGGAAGCCCATCCCGGTCTGGCCGGTCCCGGCCATCTCGACCGCGATGTCGCGCACCCGCTCGCGGAACGCGTCCCGGTCGAGTCGCTCCGCGTCCTCCAGGACGGATGCGTGGGCCGCCAGATTGGTCCGGACGAGGTCGCGGACCCCGGCGTACTCCCCGTCGAGGAGCCGTGCCAGGGCCTCGACGTCGATCTCGGGCCGTACGGAGCCGCTCGCGGCGGCGGAAGCGTCGTCAGGTGCCATGGGCCTCCGTTACCCCGCGGCGTCCGGGTCATGCCGGACGTGATCACGGGCAGAAGCGGTGCGGAGGACCTGCCCGCGGCGCCGTTTTCACTACCGTACGCGTGAGGGCCCGCTCTGTGTGAAGGGCCGAACCGGGCGCGGCGGCGTCCGTACGGGTGGCGGAAGGAGACGTGCGATGGCCGGTCTGAGGCTGGGGCCGCTGGTGAGGTACGTCGACTGGGAGACGGGCACGAGCGCGACGGTGTGGGTGGAGACCGACCGGGCGTGCACGGTCGAGGTCCGGTGCGCGGGCGGCGGCGGGGGCACGGCCCGCACGTTCCTCGTCGCCGGCCACCACTACGCGCTGGTCGTCGTCACCGGGCTGACCCCCGGGTCGGCCGCGGAGTACGAGGTGGTCCTCGACGGCGAGCGGGCCTGGCCCCCGCCGGACTCGCCCCTGCCGCCCAGCACCCTGAACACGCCGCCGGTCCCGGCGACGGGCGCGGTGGTCGCCTTCGGCTCCTGCCGGTGGGCGGCGCCCGCCGAGGGCCAGAGGGACCCGGTCGGCCCCGACGTCCTCGACACGCTCGCCGCCCGCCTCGCCGCCGCCCCCGGCGACGGCCGGCCGGACGTCCTCGTCCTCCTGGGCGACCAGGTGTACGCCGACGAGACGTCCGCCGACACCCGCGAGTGGATCGCCCGGCACCGACGGGAGACCGGCGCCGGTGCCGACGCCCCGCCCGACCAGGTCGCCGACTACGAGGAGTACACCCACCTCTACGACGAGTCCTGGGGCGATCCCGAACTGCGCTGGCTGCTGTCGACCGTGCCCAGCTGCATGATCTTCGACGACCACGACGTCATCGACGACTGGAACACCAGCGCCGCCTGGGTCGCCGACATGCGGGCCACGCCCTGGTGGCACGAGCGGATCACCGGCGGCCTGATGTCGTACTGGGTCTACCAGCACCTCGGGAACCTCTCCCCGGCCGAGCTCGCCGACGACGAGCTGTACGCGGCGGTGCTCGCCGCCGACGACAGCACCGAGGTGCTGCGCGCGTTCGCGGAGCGCGCCGACGCCGATCCCGCGTCGGTGCGCTGGAGCTACCGCAGGGACTTCGGCCGCACCCGGCTGCTGATGGTCGACACGCGGGCCGCGCGGGTCCTGGAGGAGCAGCACCGGGCGATGCTGGACGCCGAGGAGGCCGACTGGCTGCGCGAGCAGGCCTTCGACGACCCCGGCGGCGTCGACCACCTGCTGGTGGGGACCTCGCTGCCGTGGCTGCTGCCGCCGATGGTCCACTTCGCGGAGGGCTGGCACGCGGCCCTGTGCCGGGGCGAGCGCGGCCCGCGCTGGGCGGGTTTCGGGGAGTGGCTGCGCCGGCGGATGGACCTGGAGCACTGGGCGGCGTTCACCGCCTCGTTCCACCGGCTGACGGACACGATCGCCGAGGTGGGCCGGCAGGACGCGGCCCCGGCGACCGTGAGCGTGCTGTCGGGCGACGTCCACCACGCGTACGTCGCCGAACCCACCTGGCCCGCCGGGCAGCAGCCGCGCTCCCGCGTCTTCCAGTTCACCTGCTCGCCGCTGCACAACTCGGTGCCCCTGGTGATGCGGCTGGGCTTCCGCTTCGGCTGGAGCCGCTTCGCCAAGGCCGCCGGCCACCTCCTGGCCCGCCACGGCCGCGTCGCCCGCCCGGCGGTCCGGTGGGAACGCAGCGGCGGCCCGTGGTTCGGCAACCAGCTGATGACCCTGACCCTGCGCGGACGCACGGCACGCCTGCGCCTGGAGAAGGCCGACGCGGGCGCCAAGCGCTCCCGCCGGGACACGGACCGGGCGGGAGCCCGCCTGGTACGGGTCCTGGAACGGGGTCTGACGGAGGAGAAGTGACATGAGGAGTGACGGAGGAGGCCTGGCGGGGGAGGCCTGACGGGGGAGGAGCTACGGAGGAGGGGCGACGGAGGGCGGACCGGCGGTCGGCCCAGGCCGCGACCCGCCACACGGTGATCTCGAACCGCGCACGGGCCCCGACCCCGGGGCCAGAGGAAGCGGAGGCCTCCTGGGGTACGCATGGCGCTCGCGCCTGACCACGTCCCCCGCAAGCGAGCGAAGTCGCCTACGGCGGCGTCAAGTCGGTACGAGAACCACGCACCGCAGCCGCAGGCCCACCGCCACCACCCCCTGAGGAAAGCGGCACCGGCCACCAACCACCGCTACCCGCTCACCGCTCACCGAGCGACCGTACCGATCGGAATGCGGTGGCATTCGGTCATCCTCGATGCACGGAAGGTGAACCGAGGGGGCTGGGTCGGAAGCGGAGGCCCGAGTTTCCGGGCCGAGCCCCCGCGACGACAGCCCGCGCCGACGAGCTCACGAGGCGCCCCCGACGCGCCGAGCAGCCAGAACGACCGTTCGGTAGCCGCTCATCGAGGGATTTGTCTGTAAAGAGGCCATCGAAGTGCGGTGCGGCCTTCGTTGGCGACAGTATCTGCGGCGTACGGCCATCAGGACGCAGAAATCTTCTGCCATACCCCTTCTCCTCGAAAGAGAGTCACGTCGTGCGTCACCGCATCGCTGCCGTCGCAGCCTCCGCCCTTCTGGTCCTCGCCGGCTCCGCCGGCGCCGCGCAGGCCAAGCCGGACAGCCTGTACGCCCCCTCGGCCCTCGTGCTCACCGTCGCCCAGGGCGACGAGCAGGCCACCGTGGTCCGGGCGTCCACCCTCAGCTGCGCACCGACCGCCCAGGGCACCCACCCCGACCCCCAGGCCGCCTGCGCGGCGCTCGCCGCCACCTCCGGCTCCCTCGACCGCCTGCTGGCCGCCCCCGCGCCGGACCGCGCGTGCCCCCTGCACTACGACCCGGTCACCGTCACCGCCGACGGCGTGTGGGAGGGCAAGCGCATCGCCTGGAAGCACACGTTCTCCAACACCTGCGCCATGTCCACCACGCTGGACGACAACCACGTCTTCGCGTTCTGACCCCCGGCACCACCCGCCGTCGTACACGGCGCACGCGAGGCCTCCGGCCGGGCGGCCATCGCGTACCCCGCCCCTGACGCACGTCCCATCGGGATGAGGCGTGCGAGCGGCCGGCCGTCCGGGCCCGGTGGCACGTCACCGGGTCCGGACCTCGGCGCCGCTCCTGTTTCGGAACGGCAGGCTGCTGCTGGACAGTGCACCGGCCGGATCCGAGTGACACGCCCCGGTCGTACCGGCGGTAACCGTTGGGGCGTTTGGGGTTTGAGTGATGTGGCGGTGCGTCAGATATGGGTGAGACCCGTCCCGCCGCCCTCATCGGAGGTCATCCATGCGCCGCAGCGTCACCCTGCTCCTTGCCGGAGTGCTCCTCGCCGGTACGGCCGCCCTCCCCGCCACGGCCCAGGCCGCGCCCCGGGACGCCTCGGCGGGCGTGCCGCGGCCGGTCGTGTTCGTCCACGGCCGCAACGCCGGCCCCGGTGTCTGGGGTTCGCTGACGGACCGCCTGACCGCCGCGGGGACGCCTGCCGACCGGATCTTCGCGTGGAGCTACGACTCGACGCAGTCGACGAACGAGGTCCTCGCGGGCCGGCTCGCCGCCTACGTCGACGACGTGCTCCGGCGGACGGGGGCCGACCAGGTGGACCTCGTGGCGCACAGCCTGGGCTCCCTGCCGACGCGCTGGTACGTGAAGTACGGCGGCGGGTCCAAGGTCCGCGACTGGGTCTCGCTCGCCGGGCCCAACCACGGCACCGGCCTCGCCTGGGCCTGCGCGCTGTGGGACCAGGGCTGCCGGGACATGACGCCCGGCTCATATGTGGTGTCCCGCCTGAACGAGGGCGACGAGACGCCGGGCGACGTCCGCTACACCACGTTCTGGTCCGCCGGAGACGGCCAGATCCTCCCCACGAGCAGCACCGCCCTCTCGGGCGCGCGCAATGTGAAGGTCGCCGACATGGGCCACAACGACCTGCTCGGCGACGCGGGCGTCGCCGAGCAGGTCCTCGCCACGCTCACCGCGCCATGAGCCGGTTCCCGTGGGAGGGCCGCCGCCCTCCCACGGGGCGCTGCCCGGTCGCGTCGCGCGGGTCGGCTGACGTCCGGGTCGGTATTCCCTGCTCCAACTCGCGCACCGCGTCCAGGAACCCGCTGTAGACGTCGCGTCGTGTCCGTCTGAACTGTGCTCGTCCATCACCGTCCATCACCGTCCGGTACTGGCTTCTCGCGGCATGCTCGGCGGCCACGGCAGTCGCGCTCGCCACGAGCTGATCCGCGTACGCGCGGGGGAGGCTTGGTGAGCGGTGCGGAGTGCAAGGGTCGCCGGGGTCGGCTTGGCTTCCGTACAACCCACCGCGCCGCCCGTGAGTCTGACCGGGCGCGGCACCGACCGTGCCCGGTCTTTCCCTGGGGGTTTCCTTGCAGTTCCGTACCACCGCCTCTCTCCGTCTGGCCTCTTCCGTCGCGGCAGTTCTGGCCCTGACCACCGGCACGGGCGCGCTCGTCGCGCCCTCGGCGGCGGCCTCCACCGCCGACTCGTCAGACGTCCCCTTCCCCTCGCTCCTGCCCGGGACCAGGCTGCTCAGCGCGGGGGCCCAGGGCTACGTTCTGAACGTCCCCACCGGGCACCAGGACTTCACGACGTACCGCTGGGTCCCCTACGCGGGCGGTGCGTCCCGCGACTTCACCACCAGCTACTTCGATGGACTGAACGACGTGTCAGGGGAGATGGTGGCCGGGTCGGACGACGGCTACGACGGCCTGGGCGTCGACCTGGTGACCGGGGCGAGCTTCCGTACCGAACAGGTGCCCGGCGTGCTGGACGCCCTCTACGAGGGCACCGTCGGGTCGGCCATCGTCCTGAGGGGGGACGACGCCCTGGGGGAGAAGAGCCCCCTGTGGCTGGACACCGAGGACGCCGCGCCCCGTGAGATCCGAGGGCTGCCCGCGGGGACCGCCTACCTGGCGGCGCGTCCGGCGTCCGCGACGGTCGGCCTGCTCGATTACCGCACCACTGCGGGCGAGCAGAGGGTGGGCCTGATCGACCTGGGCACCGCCACCGTCTCGGAGACGTACCCGAAGGTGGAGGCGGTCTCGGCGACCCGGGTCGCCTGGACCGAGCCGGCCACCGCCACCACCCCGCGCCGGGTGGTGGTCCGCGACCGGGCCACCGGCAAGGACACCGTCATCGCGGCGGCGGGCACGGGCGCCCTCGCTGTCGGGCTGCTCGGAGACTGGCTGCTCTTCGGGGGTCAGGCCCGGCACCTGGTGACCGGGACGACGGTCACTCTCTTCGACCGGGTCGACACCCTGTTCACCGCCACCGACGGCACGGCCGCCGTCGTCCAGGGCGCCCGGGGCGGGAACACCGGCATCCACCGCGTCACGCTCGGCGGCGACGGCAGGCCCGCGGCGGTGTTCGTGGCCCGGAGCGCGACTGCCCGCGACCTCGCCCACGACATCGACGCGGACGGCTACCCCGACCTCCTGGGCCGGGACGCCACGGGGACGCTGTGGCGGGACAGCGCCGCGGACGGGAGCCCCCGGGCGTCGGCCGGCTCCGGCTGGCAGGGCTACGGCAAGATCGAGGTCGTCGGCGACGCCGTCGTCGCCGGCGTCGAGGACAACTACGCGGCGGACGTCGTCACGCGGGACAAGGCCGGTGTCCTCTGGCTCCACCAGGGCAACGGCCAGGGCGGCTTCCTTCCCCGCACACGGATCGGCGGCGGCTGGCAGGTCTACGAAAAGATCGCCGGCGGCAGTGACCTCACCGGAGACGGCCGCCCCGACCTCGTGGCCGTCGACACGGCCGGCGGGCTCTACCTCTACGCAGGCACCGGTCGCGTCGGCTACCCCTACGAGACCCGCAAGAAGATCGGCGCCGGCTGGGGCGTCTACAACCAGCTCACCGCGGTCGGCGACATCGGCGGAGCCGCGGGCGGGGACCTCGTCGCCCGCGACAAGGACGGCCTCCTGTGGCTCTACCTCGGCAAGGGCGACGGCACCTTCGCGGCCCGCAAGCTCATCGGGGGCGGCTGGCAGGTCTACGGCCAGCTCACCGGCGCCGGGGACGTGAACCACGACGGCCGGGTCGACCTCCTCGCCCACGACCCGGTCGCCCACCGGGTCTACCTCTACACCGGGACCGGCGACTGGCACACCCCCTTCGCCAAGAGAGCCCTCACGGACCTCCACGCGGGGTCTGCGTACGACCACATCGCCTGAACGACCCGGACGGCGGCGCAGTGAGGTGAGGCGCGACGCGCCGGAGGCGACGCGGTACCCCCGGCCTCCGGCTCACCGCCCACGGGGACGGGGCCGAGCACCAGGGCGTCCAGTACGTCGCGGGTGGGCCTCTGTCCTGGCGGTGGGCGCGATCACGTTCCGGTCCGGGGCCACGTCCGCGACGGCCGGCGCACCGTCGACGTGAGCGCCGCCCCGCGCCAGGGCGATGCGGTCCCCCTCCGCTCGCGGGCCGCAGTGAGGACCAGGCCCGGGGGCCTGGTCCTCAGCGGTAGGGATCCCGGGTCCGCCGTTCACCGGTGATGGCAGTCCCAATGGCCCTTCACCCAGTGGTGATCCCAGTGAGCGGGGACGTACACCCACTTGTACTGGCGGTCGTGACTCCAGTGGCCCTTGTGCCAGTCACCGTGCTTGTCGTGGTGGCCGGGGTGCCACGTCTTGTGGTGGGTCCACTTCTTCTCCCAGTGGCCCTTCACCCACTTCTTCTCCCAGTGCCCCTTCTTCCACTCGCACCGGTCGTGACGGTCGTGGTGGTCACCAGCCACGACGGTCGAGACGGATGTGGGCGCGGGTGCCGCGGTGGCCGTGCCGGACATGCCGAGCGCGGTGCCGCCGGCCAGCAGTCCCGTCGCGGCGGCGCTTGCCACCAGACGACGGACGCGCATGGACGCGGTCATCGGACGCACCTCCCTCGATTGATCGATTTCCGTGAGCACGTCGAGCGATGCCGTGCGGTTCGGACGGCTGCTTCGCCGTGCGGGGTCATGAGGGATTCGGAGCCGACCCATCGGCAGATGAAAAGCGCCGGAAATCGTCTTCATCCGATGCGAGTAGTCGCAGGGTGGACGAAACCCGCGGGGAGTCGGACCGCAGATCCGAGCCCGAGAAGGGGTGGGTCTGAGAAGGGCGGGCCGAGAAGGGTGCAGCCGAGAAGGGTGCAGCCGAGAAGGGTGCAGCCGAGAAGGGACGGGCCTGAGAAGGGGCGCGGCCGAGAAGGGGCGCGGCCGGCGGGTGGTGGCACGGTGACGGGCCGGGCGGGCGAAGACCCCGCTGCCGGGCACCGCCGAGTTCGGGACGAACGGGCTCTGACGCGGGGCACACCCCTGACCGGTCCGTCATCCGTGCTCGGAGCGGCTACGAATCCCTCACACAGGAAGCCCTCGTCTCCAGGGAGTGGCCATGACCATCACCACATCGCCTTCGACGTCGAGCGCGGCGTGCCTTGTCGTGGCGCTGCCCGGGCGGCTGCGGAGCCCGGCTGCCGCCCGCCGCATCGCCGCCGGATGGCTGGAAGCGGCCGAATGCGCCCGAACGGCCGACGCCGTCCTGATCGTGTCCGAGCTCGTCACCAACGCCATCCGCCACACCCGCGGCCCATGCCTCCTGACCTTGGCCGAACACGCCGGGTCCTTGGACATCGCGGTCACCGACCGCAGTGAGGAGATGCCCGATCTCCACCGGCCCGCGGGTGGCGACCACAGAGGCGGATTCGGCCTGGAGATCGTGCACCACCTAGGAGATTCCGTCAGGGTGGCCCCCCGGATCGGCGGCAAGACCGTGCACGTCGCACTGCGGCTCCACGCACCGGCACACGACCGCCGGAGGCCACCGTGAGGGACCCCGGCCCCGGCCCCGGACTCACCCGGCTGGCACGGCCACGCGGCACGACCCCGCCAAAGACGGCAGAGTCGAACAAGTCGCGCCGCCTGAGCAGGGCGACTCTCTCGTACGCCCGGGCTGCCGACCACCAGAGGCACGATGATGGGGGACGACCCTTGCCTCACCCATCCGAACCGAACACCCGCATCGACACGCTCCTGCTTCGGGCGGCCAACGGCGACCGGGAGGCGTTCGCCCGCGTCTACGACGCACTGGTCCAGCCGGTGATGGGGCTTGCCTGCCGGATCCTGCGGGACGCCAGCCAGGCAGAAGAGGTGACACAGGACGTCATGATCGAGGTGTGGCGGACAGCGGACCGCTTCCGGCCCGACCTCGGAACGGCGAAGGCGTGGGTGCTCACCCTCGCCCACCGGCGCGCCGTGGACCGGGTGCGTGCCGTACAGGCGAGCAAGGACCGCGAGGTGCGTGCCGGGATGCTGTCGCCGGACCGGGACTTCGACCAGGTCTTCGAGGCCGTCGAAAGCAGCGACGAACGACGCCGTGTCCACCACTGCCTGGCGTCCCTGGAACGCCTCCAGCGCGTGCCCCTGGTGCTCGCCTACTACCAGGGCATGACCTGCCTGGAGGTGGCACGCTCCCTGTCCACGCCCGAGGGAACGGTGAAGTCCCGCATGCGCAAAGGCCTCGATCAACTGCGCGCTTGCCTGGAGGCCGGATCATGACGACGTCAGAGGATCCGCACCTCAGCGCCGCGGCGTACGTTCTGCACGCCCTGCCGCCCGCGGAGGAGGCCGCCTTCGAGAATCATCTCGCCGGCTGCGAGACCTGCCGCCAGGACGCCGCCGAGTTCGGGAGGACCGCCGCCCGACTCGCCTCCGCCGAGACCGCTCCGGTATCCGAGGAGCTGCGGACGCGTGTCATGGAGCAGGTCTTCCGCACTCCGCAGGACCGGAGCCCTCACACCGCCCGGCCCCGTGGCGGTTCCCGCGGCGGGACCGTCTTGCGTCTCGCGCTCGCCGCGAGTGTCGCGGCGGTGGCCGTGCTGGGTACGGTCGCGGCCCGGGAGCACGCGGACGCCGAGGAGGCACGCGCCCAGGCGGCACAGGCCCAGGAGCAGGCCCGCACAGCGGGGGGAACCTTCGCGGACGTCCTCACCGCCCCCGACGCCACCGTGCACGCCGGTGAACTCGCCGACGGAGCCAAGGCGGCGGTCGTCGTCTCGCGCGAGCAGGCCCAGGCCGTCTTCACCGCCCGCGACCTCCCGAAGCTGCCGAGCGACAAGGCGTACGAACTCTGGTACGCCGACAAGGCCGGCGACCTGCGCCCCGCAGGCCTTCTGGACGACACCGGCGACCGGGCGACACGCGTCCTCGCCGGTCCGCTGGGCAACGCGGTCGCCGTCGGCATCACCGTCGAACCCGCCGGCGGATCCGCCCAGCCGACCACCGAACCCCTCGGCATCATCCCCATCGGCGCGTGACCCGCGAGCGAACCGCGCACACCTCGGCCCCGTACGAGGAGGGGCCAGGCGGCCGGACCACGACGTCGCGCCCCCGTGCGTGCGTACGCACCGCGTCGCCCTCGCGGACCAGGCGGCTTCGAAGGCGTCGGATCCGATCGGCCGCGCCTTCACCGCTGCCGCGGTGGACACGGAGACCGACATCGGCGGCTCGATCCGGCCGCGCGTCACATCGGGTACCGGGAACGCCTGACCGTTCCCGGAGGACCGGTCTCAGGCGACCGGCAGAGCGGTCCACTGCTGGTTGGCACTGCCGCTGCAGTCCCACAGGATCAGTTGGGTGCCGTCGGTGGTCGACGCGCCGGGGTCGTCGAGGCATCGGCCGGAGACCGGGTTGCGGTAGCCGCCGTTGTACGCCTGCCACTGCTGGTTGGCGCCGCCGTTGCAGTCCCAGATCGCGACCCTGGTGCCGTTGGCGGTGCCGCCGTCCAACGCGTCCAGACACTTCCCGACCGCCCGCAGCGTGCCGTCGGAACGCGCGGACCACAACTGCGCGGCGGAACCGTTGCAGGACCAGATCTGGACGGCGGTCCCGTTGGCGCTGTCGGCACCGTTGACGTCCAGGCACTTTCCTGGCACCCCGGAACGCACCTGCTCGCCCAGGGAGACCGGCGGCTTGATCCAGCCTGCCGCGTTCGCGGCCTGGACGCCGGCGTCGAAGGCATCGGCCATCTTCTTGTAGCCGCTGTCGTTGGGGTGCAGGAAGTCGTCCAGGTCCGCCGTGGTCAGAGTGCTCATGTCCACGAGGCGCACGTGCTTGCCGGCGGCTTGCGCCGCTTGCACGATCCCGGGAAGTTCGGCGTTGAACGCCGCGCGGTGGGACTCCACGCTGGCGCTGGTGGAGACGATCACCGTACCGACGAGGACGGTCGCGTCGGGGGCGGCGAGGGTGATCCGGTCGATGAGCGCCTTGAGCCGGTCGGTCGCGGTCGGGATCTCGTAGTCGCGGTTCAGGTCGTTGGTCCCGATCTCCAGCGTGACCACGTTGGGCCGGTAACGCCCCAGGACGGAGTCCGCGATACCGGCTATCTCGTCGATCCGCCAGCCGGAGTGACCCTCGTTGTCCGGGTCGGACATGGTGCCGTTGCGGCCCGAACCCACGAAGTCCAGGGGATGCCCCTTGGCGGCGAGCCGGTTCCACAGGGGGTCCCGGTAGCCGTTCCCCGACGAGCTTCCGACCCCCCAGGTGATCGAGTCGCCCAGGGGCATCACCCGCAGGGCGGGTGACGCGGCCGGCCGTGCAGCGGAGAGCCTGGCCTCGCTGACGGCGGCGGTGGCGGTGGCGGTGGCGGGCAGAGCCGGGAGCACGCCGAGCGCGATCGCCAGCGATGCCGCCGAAAGTGCCACGTACTTCTTCATCGACACTCCTCTATTGAGGTGGGATGTTTCCGGCCCGAGTGTGGCGCGCGACACGGCTTTACGGCAAGCATGTGGCGTATTCTCGCTGACTGTTGATGCGCGCATCCCTCGATACATCCCATGTCGCTCGACGGAGAGTCGACGGAGAAGGGGTCAGGAGCTGGTTCTCGCACGCAACTCCTGGTCGGATCACCACGACCCGCCGGCCGTACGGGCCCGTCGAGCGCGGCACCCGCGAGGGGGCGACGCGCCGGTCGTGGAGAGAGCGGTGGCGTCACGTCAGGCGCGGCTGCGGCGGCGCGTCCGCCATGCTGCCGCCGCCAACCGGGCGGCCCCACTCCGCCCAGGCTCCACCCCGCCCAGGGGGGACGCGACCTCTCCTTGCTCGTCGGCGTCTTTGACGGTCCGCTGTCGGCGAAGGCAGGGACGAGTTGTCCGCACCGGGCCGCGCCTTCGACGGTCTGGAGGGAGACGTCGATGACGTCGTCGGGCGGACGGTGACCGTGGGGGACCCGGCGAGATCTCCGGCGAGTACGCCGTACCGGTTCGGGTTCGCGGCTGGCGGGACGGCCACGGACCCGCCGCACGCGAAGACCTGGTCCCCACGTGGCCGGACCACCCCGTACGGCGTACGGCTCGTTATCGGTGACGTCCGGGGCAAGGGCCTGGGCGCCATCGAGACGGTCTCCGTCATCCTGGGCGCCTTCCGGGAGGCGGCGGACCGGTACACCATCCTCACCGGCCTCGCGGGCAGCCTGGAGCACGCGCTCGCCCGAGAGGCGGTACGCCACATCGGGCTCGCCGACGCGGAAGCCTTCACCACCTGCGCGCTCGTGGAGATCCCCCGGGACCGGTGTGCTGCGCACACTCAACCTGGGGCACCCTCCGCCGCTGCTCCTCGTGCCCGACGGTGACGTGGTCACCCTCACCCCCGGACGTTCGGAGTGCCCCTCGGGCTGTCGGATCCCACTCCGTCTCCCCCCGGCGCCGGACGAGTGGGAGTTTCCCGCCGGATCGACCGTACCGCCGTACACGGACGGCCTGTCCGAGGTGCGTGACGCCGGTGGCACCTTCTGCGACCCCGTCAGCCGTCTCAACGGCCTGGCCCACTGCTCGCCCGCGCGTCTGCTCGGCGCGCTCGTCAGGGACGTGAAGCGCTGCACCGGCGGCCTGACCACGGACGGCATGGCCCCGCTCGCCGCGCATCGGCCCCGGGGTCGATCGCCTCACTAGGGGAACCGGATCGGTCAGCGGCGGGCGCGCCTGCGGGCGATGAACATGCCCAGGGCCATGCCGACGAGAAGCGTGACCGTCAGCACGATCCACAGGGGGAGGGTGACCTTGGGGATCCACAGGCGGACGGTGACCGACCCGGTGTTGGCGGCGATGAACCAGATGGCGAGGAACGCGAGCACCGCGAACCCGATGGTTTTCAACCGGACGTTCTGCCCCTTCACCGTCACCGTCGAGGGGCCGTGTGTCTTATCGGTGTTATGCGCCATAATGACCAGTATCAGCTGATTACTCCATCCGGGCGATCCTGAATCCGGGACCCGGCAGAGGGTCTTCCGTGCCGCGCCGTCGTCCCTGTCTCCTCGGTCGTCGAGTGCGGCGCGTATCGGGCGGTCCACCACCGGGCACGTGTGGTGACCAAGGTCCTTCAGCGTGTACCGGGGGGCATGTGCCCCTCCGGGAGGAGGGCCGCCGTGGAGTCGCTCCTGTACTCGAGCGGCAGGCGAGCGCAATCGTCTCCGGTGCGTGGTGCGCGACCCCCGCAGGCCCATGCCGTCCAGCCGGGACTCGCCAGGGACATGCTCGCGGAAGGAGTCGAGAAGTGCGGTTCCGAGCCCCGCGGTTCCGAGCCCTCTGCCCTAAGCGTCGCCGATCAGGGCGCGTACACCGGTGCTGATCGGCGGCACTTCGCAGAAATCGCCGCCGATCGTGGCCCGGGAGTGGCGGAGGTGTGGGAGGAGGCGATGCGGGCCGGGCCCTCCGTGCGTGGCAGGGGCGGCGCGATCGCCCGCCGGTCCGCCTGCGCCACGACCAGGGCCTGCCCTGGTCGCACCCCGCCCACCAGGCCGTTTCGCCCTCCCGGCGCAGGAAGGAAGGGGTCCGGTGAGAGTCCGGGGCCGGGGAGGGCTGAACGAGCGAACACCTTGCGTGGTTTCACTCTCTGTACAACAGGCGCCCCTATTCTGTAACGCTGAGCGAGTATTTGTTCGGTCTTCGTACCCACTGTCAGGGAGTCGTACGGTCATGCCCATGTTGCTGATCAAGGGTTCGTACCACCTCGTCAACAGCCGGGCGGACGGGGACACCATCCCCTTCAAGCCGGACAAGAAAGAGGAGTGGGAGCTGGTCCCCGGCCCCCACAAGGTCGAGCACAACACCTCCGGCAAGGCGAAGCTGCGGCTGGACGCCATCGACACGCTGGAGACCCACTACTCACGCGGCGGCAACCCCGAGGTCCACCAGCCGTGGCTCCACGCCCGTGCCGCCCGGGACGCGTTGACGGACTGGCTCGGCTTCACCACCGTCGACCGCTTGCCGGACGAGACCGTCACCGCGGCAACTCCCCTGACCCGGCCGGGCTGGATCCTCACCCGCGGCGCGGGCCGCGACAAGCGCTGTATCGCCCTCGCCGGCAAGGGCACGCCGCCGGGCACCAGCGGCACGCAGATCAACGTCGACGAGGCGCTGCTGCGCACCACGTTCAACCACCACATCCTCCAAGAGGGCCTGGCCTACCCGACGTACTACACCAACCTCTTCCCCGACCTGCGCGACGAGCTGACCGCCGCTGTGCGCCGGGCGAAGGCGGACAAGAAGGGCCTGTGGAAGGACGACGACACGCTCGACGGCGCGACCGTCACCGACATCGACTCCCTCCAGGACGACGTCGTGATCCTGCCCAAACTGTTCCGGCGGCTGGTGGACTACGTGTACCTCGGCGACCCCGACCACGCGGACCTGACCGGCTTCCCCGCCTTCCTCGACCAGGCCGCGGACGAGTTCTGGATCATCTCCGCCGGTCATGCCACCACCGGACTCGACGCCATCGTGGAAGTCGTCGACAGCAAGGTGAGGATGACCCGTCCGCCCGAGGACCTCGTCTTCGTCGAGAACTGAACGAGGAGCGCCATGACCCCCGCTGCGGAATTCCGCGCCCCGTCCGAACTCCTGAGCGGCGAGACGCCTCTGGACCAGGCCACCGCCGATGCGCACCGCACCCGCCTCGAAGCCCACTACGCGCCGGCACTCACTCGCCTGATCGACACCCACCGCAGCGTCTCCGGCGAGCCCGATCCGGGAGCGGCGCTGTTCGAGGCGGTCAACGCCGACCCCGAGCCGGCCCGTGTCGCCCGCGAGACCCTCGCCCTCTGGTACACCGCCCAGTTCACCCGCCCCGACAACCCCCAGGGCGACTCCGGCTGCATCCCCGTCTGCCCCTCCGGGGCGAAGTGCGACGCCTCCGTCCGCGTCCGCAGGGCACGCGACGAGCTCGGCGTCGAGGTACGCACCGGCTGCACCGTCACCCGCCTCACGGGTCTCCTCGAACGCCACTACGGTCAGCACGTCCTGCTGGCCGTACACGGCGAATCCCCGTATGCGGCCTGCCGTCTCCTCCTCGGCATCCCGGTCGACCGGAGCCCGGCGATCGGCTTCGGCACCTCCCCCCGTAGGCCTCACGCGCTTCGAACGACGCCAGGACGACCACCACAACACCCGCTGGATTCTCGCCTCCCTCACCGCTGTTGCGCACCTGAACGAGTCCGCCTGACGCCAGGGCCGGGTACCGACCCCGCACCGCCGTGCCCTCGTACCGACCTGTCAGGGTGGAGCGCATGGACTGCACCTTCTGCCGGCTCATCCACGAAGACACCGCACACTGGGTGGTCCGCGAGGCGGAGGTGTGCGCCTTCACCCCGCTGAACCCGCTCGCGCCGGGGCACACGCTGGTCGTCCCCACCCGTCACCACACCGACCTGTTCGACACTCCGCCCGATGTGCTGAGCGCGTCGATGTCGCTGGTACAGCGCCTGGCAGCCTCCATGAGGACCGCGCTGGACGCCTCGGGCGTCAACATCCTGAGCGCCAGCGGGCCCGGATCGGAACAGTCGGTACCTCACCTGCACTTCCACGTCGTTCCCCGCTGGGTGGGCGACGGAATCTCCACGTGGCCGACCGGACGGTCCCGCCACCACCTCACCGGCGACCCGGCCACCCGAATCGCCCACGCGCTCGGCCAAGGCCACGAGGCCCACCACGGAAGGTGAGCCGGAACCCGAGTTCCGCCGACCTGACCGGTTGCGGCGTCACGGGTTTTCTCGTCACTCCACGGCGCGGCCGACGAGTTCGTGGCTCCCGGCCGGTCCAAGCTGGTGACATCCTAGGAAGGACACCGCCATGTCGGAGCTTCTCGTCGATTTCATCACCTCCCTGGACGGCTACGCATCGGGGGAGGGGTGGCCCGGGTTCTGGGGTCTGGAGGGTCCGGAGTACCTCGCGTGGCTCGGGGAGCAGCCGGAGGTCACCTACCTGATGGGAGCGAACACCTACCGCCTGATGTCGGGCTTCGCCGCGGGTGAGGTCCCGAAGGGCCAGGACGAGTTCAGGCCCGAGGAGGAGGCGTCCGTCGACGGGCTCACGCAAGCCTCCAAGGTGGTGTTCTCCTCCTCGCTCCAGGAGCCGCTGACGTGGGCCAACTCCACGCTCGTCCGCGGCGACGCGGTCGAGGCGGTCCGTGCCATGAAGTCGGGCGGTTCGGGGCTCCTCAGTACGATCGGCAGCCTCAGCCTGTGCCGGTCCCTGCTGCGTGCCGGACTCGTCGACCGCTTCCGGGTCGTGATGTTCCCGGTGATCACCGGGGCCACGGGCGAAGAACGCATCTACGACGGCTATCCGGACGTCGCCCTCGAGATGCTCGGGCACCGCACCTTCGACGGCCGCATCCAGCTGGTCGAGTACAAGCCCCGCGTGCTCGAACACCCGCCGCTCGCCGTCCCTGAGTGACGGTGACCTCGGACAGTCCGATCCGTCCGGCCTTGCCCTCGGTCTGGAGTTCCCGCAGCGCCCCGAGCCGATCCGCCAGGAGCACCTCCGGATCGATGCGGTCCGGCTGGAGCAGCTCGATCCGCTCGACGCGCAGCCGACGGAGGGCGCGTTCGACCTGACCGCGCAGGGCGTCCGGCCGTGCGTCGAGCTTCCACCCGGCCGAGGAGGCCGATCGTGCGACACCGACCTTGGTGGTGAGGATCAGCCCCTCCGGGTAGGGGTACAAGGCCTCGGCGAGGAGCTCCTCGTTGGCCCCCAGCCGTACATGTGGGCTGTGTCGATCAGCGTGACACCCCGTTCGACCAGCGCAGTTGGCCTTGGGGCGATCCGAGGGGAATCGACCACCGCTCTCACGGAAATCGAGCCGGGACCCGTTCTTCCGGCAGCATTCACACGTCTCGTGGTCTCGTTTCGGCGGAGGCTACGACGTTCCGAGTCCTGAGGCGAGGTCCGTCCGGGCAGGGCTCTGAGGGTCGACATACTGGACGGTCTGCATCATGCCGAGGTCTTCGTGGTGGAGCTGGTGGCAGTGGGCGATGGCGCGGCCGGTGAAGTCCTCGTACGTGACCAGGAAGGTGGCCGAGTCTCCGGGTTTGCCGCCGGCCAGCCCGATGGTGTCGTGCCAGACCGGTGGGTCGAGCCGTTGGCCGTTGCGGTGGGTGAGGAGGACCTGGTTGGTGTGCAGGTGGAAGGGATGGCTGTGCGCCGGCACGGTTTCGTCGGTACGGATGCTCCAGCGCTCGATGGTGCCGAGGGGCAGGGTGTGGTTGGTGTAGTCGGGGTCGAACAGGCCGTAGGCGGGGTCGTGGGTGAGATCACCGTGGGGGTCGGCCGCCGGGGTGGCGCCGGTGCCCAGGACGCGGAAGGCATTCGGGAACGCCCCGGTGAAGACGCGCGCGTCGGCGTGGAAGATCACCTCCCGGTCCGCGTGGGGGTTGGCGATGTCCCTCTCGTCGAGGAACGGCTTGCCCGGCGGAAGCGAGGTCGGCAGTTCCATCGGCGGCCGGCAGGGCTCTCCCGCGACCTCGATCGTCATCAGCGGCCCGGGCACCCCTTCGGCCCGCAGTTCGTACCGGCCGGGGTCGCCGCCGCGGATCAGGACATCGGCACGGTTGCCCATGGACAGGTCCAGCATGTTCTGGACGACGGGCTTGGCGAAGGTGACGCCGTCCTGCGCGATCTGGTGCATCGGCAGGCCGTCGCGGTCTCCGGCGACCCGGAGCCGCAGGGCGGTGAACGCGGTCGCGGCGACCAGCCGCCAACGCTGGACCTCCCCGGGACGCAGCCGGAGGGTGGGGTTGACCGTGCCGTTGACGGTGAAGGTCGAAGGGACGCCGGCCACCCAGGCGCCCGAGGTGAAGGCGGGGATCTTGCCGTCCTTGACCTTGAGTTCGTTGACGCACACGACGAGGTCGTCGGCCGCCTTGATCTCGGGGACCTCGTCGACGTCGCCCTCGACGATGATCACCCCGGTCATGCCGCCGACGATCTGCTCGGCGATGGCACCGTGCAGATGCGGGTGGTACCAGTAGGTCCCGGCGGGGTGGTCGGCCGGCACCTGGACGGTCGTCACGTACCGCGGCTCCGGGGCGCCGGAGGTAGCCTCTTCCGGGGTGCGCGGCGCGAACTCTCGCAGGACGTTGTCGGCGAGCCCTGACGGGGAGACGTGCATCCCGTGGGTGTGCAGGTTGAAGCTGTTGGGGTGGTGCGGTGTGTTGTGGCCGCCGGTGTGGGGCGGGTTGGGCGGAAGACCGTTGACGTGGGTCAGACGCAGAGTCTGCCCGCCGCGCACGCGCACGGTCGGGCCCGGGATCGTCCCGTTGTAGGTGCGGGTGGTGATCCTGCCGTATCCCGGCACCGAGACCTCCGTGAACCGGACGTCGAGCGTCTGCTCCAGCACCGCCGATGCCGAATCGGGCGCCGGCCGCGCGGTCGACACGGCAGGCTGCGGGAAGGAGGTCGAGGTCGAGGCCGCGGCCTCGCGCCGCCAGCCCAGAGACCCGCTGGCCGCCGCGGCCAGACCCGCGACGGGGATGGCCTTCAGCATCGACCGACGGGTGATTCCGCTGTTTTCTCCCATAGTCGGGCAATTTAGATCATCACGATCATAGGATGCGGGTAACGCACCGTGGGTACTGCGGGTACTGCGGGCCGGCGCGGACGAGCAACCCCAGATGTTCGATTCGGACCTCGGCGGGGGCTCTGCCGACACCGTGCCGGCGGACGGTCGGAGTCGTCCTGATGTTGTCCACGGGTACCGATTCATGCTCAGACAGGTTGACCGCGGCGGGTACCGGACCTTCTTCGGACGGGCCATCGGGTCCTGCCGCCGGCCCGCCCCGCCAGGGCGAGCCCCAGCCGTTTCCTCGACGTCTCACGCTGGTGCTCGGTCGGTCACGTGCCGGCGAGGACCTGCTGGACACGTTCGGCGGCCATGCGGGTGAGTTCTCGGATCTGCCCCTCGTGTGCCGACAGCGAACCCACCGGCCGGTAGTTCAGCAAGACCACGACGCTCCCCACCCGGACCACGGAGACGGCGCCGTGGCCGGTGAACACGGCTGAGCTGCTGTCTCCGAGGGGCGGCAGCGCGACAGGGGTCGGAGCGGTCCGGCCGGCCTCCCCGTCCACGGTTTCCTGGTACTTGGCGGCTGCCGCGGTCGACGAAGGGCAGGAGTAGAACCGGAACCAGGCCACCAGGAACTGGTTCGTATCCGCAGGGACATCCTTCGGCCGGTCGTTCTCGAACTGAACACCATCCGCATGACACTCGGTGGGTGGTTCGACGGAGGAAAGCACGTCGTTGTCGAAGAGCGTCCAACCGGCCGGCATGCTCTGCACCGTGGGCAGGGCGGTCTGGGTCTCCTCCTGTGTCAGCACTCCCGTAGGACCGCGGCCGGGATCACCGTTCTCGCTCCCGCCCCTCCCCTCCGGTGCCGGCGGCCGGGTATCGCCCGGGCTGCCCGACGCACCGGCGTGACCGCCATCGGGAGCGTCGTCAGACGTGAGGATCTGCACTCCCCCGTACGCCCCGAGCGTGAGCAGGACCAGCAGGAGCGCCGCTGTCACGGCGAGGAAGGCCCGGGAGCCGGGTGTGTTGTCGATCGTCAGAGGCCCCAGAACAATGTGACTGCGAGAGATCCGGCTGCTCGTGATGACCACCGCGTCGCGGTTGTACCTCACAGTGGTGTGAAGCCGTGACGCCAGCTGGCGCCCCCACTCCGAGTCCGCCTCGATCTCCTCCCTCAGGACCTCTCGCACCTCCGACCGAGCCGCTGTGCTGCCCGGGTCGGCATCCAGCGCTTCCAGCGCCCCCCGCCCCCGCTCCGTCCCGGTCAGGCGGTCACGCACCACCTCGGTCACCGCAGTGCCGACAGCATCCCCCACAGCATTCGCCGCCCCTAAGGACACCGCGGAGACAACCCCCACCGCCATGGCCGCAAGTTCCGTCGCTTCCCTTCACTTCCCCCAAGAGAACGCCGCGTACCGGGAAATTCATGGTGATGCACCAGGCATCTGGGGAACATCCCTGCAGAGTTGCCTCCGTGTTGCCACTCCGCACCAGCACGACGTACGCGGACGCGCTCGTCGTGGCCGACGGCTCGACGGCGGACCGGGCCTGGCACCTCCTGCGTGACCAGCACGGCGTCAACCGGGTCAGTCCACCGGCAGCAGGCCGAAGGCGTCTGCCAGGCCGTCGGCGCCGTCCTCGGTCACGTGGACGACACGGGGGCTGGAGCCGTAACGCAGCCAGTTCAGCTCGAAGAGTCGTGTGGTGAGCGCGGCACCGACCGCGCCGGCGAGGTGGTGTCGCTGTTCGCTCCAGTCCACGCAGTAGCGGATCGGGGGGCGGCGGGTGGGCAGCCGGTGCAGGTCGACTCCGAGGCGGGCCAGGGTGTCCCGGCCGGTGTCGGTGAGGCTGTAGTCGACGTCGTGCCCGTATCCGGACGCGCCGTCGCGCACCGCTTCCTCGGGGCGGTGGCTGCCGTCGTGCCCGGTGAGGAGCCCGTCCTCGAGCATGCGTTCCAGGAGGTGCACGCCGAGCCGGCCGGCGAGGTGGTCGTAACAGGTGCGGGAGCGGCGCAGGGCGCCGGCGATGCCGCTCTCGCGCAGCGAGGTGACCGGGAGGGGCGGTGCGATGACGGCCAGCGCCTCCAGGGCGAGGCTGACATCGGGGCCGGCCAGACGGTAGTAGCGGCAGCGGCCGACACTCTCCATGACGACCAGGCGCGCGTCGGCGAGCTTGCCCAGATGGACGCTGGCCGTCGCCGCGCTCACTCCGGCCTCGGTGGCGAGCACGCCGGCGGCCACGGCGCGACCGTCGCCGAGCGCCTTGAGGATCCTGGCGCGGGAGGGGTCGGCGATCAGACGCGCGGTCCGCGCGATGTCGGGCTGGTGGTGTACCTGGTCCTGGTTCCGGGGCCCGCCGGGCGTCGTCCTTGCCATGCGACCAGCGTAGTCCGACCACACTTTGACGGCCGACTAAAGGTTGTGAACCGAGACTGGACCGCATGACGTTCACGGATCCCCCGTCCTCTCCCGCGCTCGCGGTCGGCGCGTCGGCCGGCCCGCCGGCCGACCGTCCTTCCCTCTCGCTTCCGCCGCTCATCGCGCTGAGCCTCGGCTACTTCCTGGTGATGCTGGACGTCACGGTCGTGAACACGGCCGTGCCCTCCGTCCAGGACTCGCTCGACGCCGGTCCGTCGGACCTGCAGTGGATCGTCGACGGGTACAGCGCCTTCTTCGCCGGGCTGCTCCTGGTCGGCGGCGGACTCGGCGACCGCTTCGGACACCGGACGCTGTTCCTTTCCGGTCTCGCAGCCTTCGCCGCCGCGTCCGTGGTCTGCGCGCTGGCGCCTTCGGCGGGGGTCCTGATCGGTGCCCGGCTGGCTCAGGGCGCGGGGGCCGCACTTCTGGTTCCGGCGTCGTTCGCCCTGTTGCAGGCGGCCTACCCCGACCGGGCCCAGCGTGCCCGGGCGGTCGGCTACTGGGGACTCGTCTCGGCGGTCGCCTTCGGCGCCGGACCCGCGGTCGGCGGGCTGCTGGTCGCGGGGCTCGACTGGCGTGCGGTGTTCTGGGTGAACCTGCCCGTGGCCGCGGTGGCGGTGCTGCTCACCCTGCGCCACGTACCCGCCCCGGGCCGGACGGACCGGACGGACCGGCCGGGCCGGATGGATCCGGCCGGTCTGCTGCTGGGTGTGCTCGGCCTGCTCGGCGTGACCGGTGCGCTCAACGAGGCGGGGTCCACGGGCTGGACCTCGTCGGGGGTACTGACGATGTTCGCGGGTGGAGCCGTGTGCCTGGGGGCCTTCGTCGCCGTCGAACTGCGCCTGGAGAGGAACGCGTCGGTGCGGCCGGAGAGCAGGAGGCCGCTGCTGCCGATGTTGCTCTTCCGTGAGGAGAGGCTCATGGCGACGAACCTCATCGGTCTGCTGCTCAGCTTCGGCTACTACGGGCTGCTCTTCGTCGCCACGCTGTACTTCCAGCAGGAGCGTGAACTCGGTCCGCTGAGCGCGGGCTTCGCCCTGCTCCCGTCGGTCTGCATGGGCTTCCTCGCGGCGCCGCTGGCGAGCCGCCTGACGGCCCGCAGCGGACCGTACACGCCCATGGCCGGCGCGCTGCTGCTCGGGAGCATCGGCTTCCTGGGCTGGCTTGCCGCCGATCCCCACACTCCTTACGCCGTCCTGCTCTTCGCGCTCATGGCGACGGGACTCGCGACCCCGCTCACCGTCGTGGCGGCGACCGTGGCCGTCATGGAGGCGAGCCCCGCGGAGAAGGCCGGCACGGCGTCGGCGGTGTTCAACATGTCCCGTCAGATGGGCAGCGCGATGGGCGTGGCTCTCTTCGGCACGCTCGTCGGCACCACGGACGGGATGATCGCCGGACTGCACACGTCGGCGGTCATCGCCGCGGTGGCGTTCCTGGCGGCTTCGTCACTGGCAGTGGCCATCGGACGCCGTGCCGACGCCCCCAGGGCCGGGTGACGTCGCCAGAACCCGACACGGCCGGACGTGATGGCCGGCGGGAGCGATGGGGCAGGGCTCAGGTACGGAGCCAGTCCTTGCCGGTGGTCACCTCGCGTGCGATCCGATGCCACTGGCTCTCTCCGCCGGGGAGGGGCCAGGACCAGGTCGGCCGTACCGCGGTGTCCAGGTCGTGGAGGCGGCGGAGCAGCTGGGGGCCGGCCGTGGCGGCGCCGTCCGGGACCGTCGGACCGTGGACGGCGCGGAGTTCGGCGAAGCGTGCCAGTTCGTACGCGTAGAAGCCCACGGCGGCATCGACACCCGCGGCCAGGTCATCGCGCGGCACGGTGCGGTGCAACTGCAGCAGCGGAGGCTCGACGGACTCGGCGATCGCCGCGGCGAGCCGTGCGTGACCGTCCAGGACCAGATGACAGTCCAGACCACTGACCCACCACAACAGGACGGGTGGGAGAGTCCCCTCGCGGACCTGTTTGCGGTACGCCTTGACCCGGCTGTCGTCCGGACCGGGCAAGGGCCGCAACGGCAGCACCTCCCACGCCGTGGAGTGGAGGTACCAGTCGACGTACCCGTCCGGGTGGCCCTCGACGAGCATCGAGCTCCAGTGCTCGGCATGCGAGGTGCTGGCGTGGCGCCAACGGTGGAGCGGGCTCTCGCACGTGAGCAGCCATCGGCCCTCGTGCAACGGGCTGCCCGGCGAGTCGCCGAGGTACTGCGCGAAGCGGTGAGCCCACCGTTGCGGGCTGCCCGACAGGGCGCGCCCCGTGTCGGCGCGCAGCGGCGGGACAAAGGAGCGGTATGCGTCGGTACGCCAGAAGTCCACGCCCTGGAGGGGCTCTTCGACGGCGCCGAGCAGCACAGGCCGTGACAGCTGGGAGACCAGCAGCCGCGGCCCGGCGCCGAAGACGCACAGGTCCGGCCGGGGGCGGTCCCGTACGTCCAACGAGAGGCCCACCCACGTGCCGTCGTGCCGCATGACGTCGCTGCGCTGCATGCCGAGAGCGTAGACGGCGACCAGGGGACGCCGATGACGCCCTTCGTCGGTCGCCCCGATCCGCGCGCTCCCCACGTGCCGGCCCCGGCCGGGAACATGCGAGGCACCGGTCGACGTCTCCCGCTCCGCGGTCGGACCGGCGCCGACGAGACCGCGGCAGCCCTGGCGATCCGCGGCAGCCCTGGCGATCCGCGGCAGCGGACCGAGGGCGATGCCGACGGCCGAGGTCGGCATCTGCCCGATCGCGTCGCCCAGGGCCACGTCCCGTCCCGCGCGCCGGAAACCGCCCCCGGCGGCGCGCCTCTCGATCCCGCGCCCGGCGCCCGTCGGGCCATGAGGTGATCCTCCCGGGGGCTGCGTGCGAAGGGCCCGCCGGTGCGGGTCGAACGGGTGAAGTACCACGCGGCCTGCCCCCACCCAGCGAAGTCCATTTCGCGAAAGATGCGCGATTGGTTCGTTTCATCTTGAATGGTCGCGTCCGACATCCCCGTACATCCACGTCCACGGAGGACCGATGGCCACGCTGACCGTCTGGAAGTTCGACTCGCCCGAGGGCGCCGCCGGCGTCGAGAGCGCGCTCCTGGATCTGCAGAAACAGGAGCTGATCAAGGTGGTCGACGCCGCCACGGTCAGCTGGCCCGCGGACGCGGCGAAGCCGAAGACGAAGCAGCTGCACAACCTGGCCGGCGTCGGCGCCCTCTCGGGCACCTTCTGGGGCATGCTCTTCGGACTCCTCTTCTTCGTGCCGCTGCTCGGCGCCGCGATCGGTGCCGCGGCCGGCGCGCTCGGCGGCAAGCTGTCCGACGTGGGCATCGACGACGACTTCATCGACTCGGTGAAGTCGAAGGTCACCCCCGGCACCTCGGCGCTCTTCCTGCTGTCCCGGGACGTCGTCGTCGACCGGGTCCGCGCCGCGTTCCCCGGCGGCCACTCCGAGCTGATCCAGTCGAACCTGGACACGGAGAAGGAGGCCAGGCTCCGCGAGGTCTTCGCCGACTGACCCGCACGTCCACGAGCCGGCGCGCACCCGACCGCGCGCCGGCTCGTCGCGCGCGGAAGGGGCGGCGCATGTCCGTGCGCAAGGGGGCGGCGCATGTTCGTGCGCCAGGCGGGCCCCGTCCGCGTATCCCGCCTGGCGGGCCCGCGTCGGCGGACGTCACCCCGGGCGCGGTGACGGGGCTGTTCTCGATCCCGGAGGGGGTGGCGCACGCGGCGATCGCCATGGTCACGGTGAGCGCGGCCGCCGCCCTCCTGTCCACCGGCGTGGAGCTCGGGGGTCACCGTCCTCGGCTGCGCGGGCTCGTCCTTCTTCGCGAACCGCCCCGCGTCGAGGTCCGACCACCCCACCCGAAGTCCGATATGCAAGAGTTCGCGGCGAATGTTCAGATGAATCGACAGAGAGAACGAGTGCGCGTGCGGAACGGAGTACCGGCCACATGACCGAGACCCTGCCCTCCTTCGAGGACACGACCGACTTCGACAACGCCGACCGGGGCTTCCTCGGCGCGCTGGTCCCAGGGGTCGTGAAGGCCGACGGCGGTCGGGTGATCTGGGACAACGACGCCTACGCCTTCCTCAAGGCCGACTGCCCGGACACCGCGCACCCCAGTCTGTGGCGGCAGGGCCAACTCGCCTCCCGTCAAGGCCTGTACGAGGTCACCGAGGGCATCTACCAGGTCCGGGGCCTGGACCTCTCCAACATGACGCTCGTCGAGGGCGAGCGCGGTGTCGTCGTCATCGACCCCCTGATCTCCACCGAGACCGCGGCCGCCGCCCTCGCCCTCTACAAGGAGCACCGCGGCGACCGCCCCGTCACCGGGGTGATCTACACCCACTCGCACGGCGACCACTTCGGCGGCGTCCGCGGCGTCCTCCCGCACGGCACCGAGGAGGGCGTCCCGGTCCTCGCCCCCGTCGGCTTCCTGGAGCACGCGGTCAGCGAGAACGTGTACGCCGGCAACGCGATGGGACGCCGCGCCAGCTACATGTACGGCGTCGGCCTCCCCATCGCCCCCGACGGGCAGATCGGCGTGGGACTCGGCCAGGCCACCTCCACCGGCACCATCAGCCTGATCCCGCCGACCGTGGACATCACGCGGACCGGACAGGAGGAGACGGTCGACGGCGTACGGATCGTCTTCCAGCTCACCCCGGGCACCGAGGCCCCGGCGGAGATGAACTTCCTCTTCCCCGACCACCGCGCCCTGTGCCTGGCCGAGAACGCCACCCACAACATGCACAACGTGCTCACCCTGCGCGGTGCCGTCGTCCGCGACTCCCGGATCTGGGCGCACTACCTCGACGAGGCCGTCGAGTACTTCCACGGGCAGTACGACGTCGGCTTCGCCTCCCACCACTGGCCCACCTGGGGCCACGACAACGTGGTCCGCTTCCTCGAAGAACAGCGTGACCTCTACACCTACATGCACGACCAGACCCTCCGCCTGCTGAACGAGGGGTACACCGGCGTCGAAATCGCCGAGCGGATCGCACTGCCGCCCGCCCTGGAGAAGGCCTGGCACGCCCGCGGCTACTACGGCTCGCTCAGCCACAACGTGAAGGCGATCTACCAGCGGTACCTCGGCTGGTACGACGGCAACCCGGCCCATCTGTGGGAACTTCCGCCCGTGGAGCTGGCGCGGAGGTACGTGGAGCTGGCGGGCGGCCCCGCCGACGCCCTCGCCAAGGCGCGCGCGTACGCCGAGGACGGCGACCTCCGCTTCGCCGCCACCCTGCTGAACCACCTCGTCTTCACCGACCCGGCCAATCAGGAGGTGAAGGACGCGCTCGCCGGGGTGTACCAGCGGCTCGGGTACGGCGCCGAGAACGCGACCTGGCGCAACTTCTACCTGCGCGGCGCCCAGGAGCTGCGCGGGGGCGTCACCGGAGAGGTCGTCGACCTGGCCAACCCCGAGATGGTGATGGCGCTCACCGTCCCCATGCTGATCGACTCGGTTGCCATCGCGATCGACGGCCCGCGGGCCTGGGACGACGAGCTCGTCATCGACCTGGTCCTGACCGACGGCCCCACGGGCGCGGGCACCCGGCACCGGCTCACCCTGCACCACGGCGCCCTCACGCACCGGGAGGCCGTCGCCCCGCCCCGCACTCCCGCCGGGCTCACCCTCACCCTCGCCAAGACGCAGCTCCTCGGCCTGCTCGCCGGGAAGGGCCTCGACGAGCTCGGCATCGGAACCGAGGGCGACCCGGTCCTCATCACCCGGCTCCTCGCCTATCGGACGAAGCCCGACCGGGACTTCCCGATCGTCACCCCCTGACGGTCCCCGAGCACCCCGACCTCCGGGCCGCCGGTCAGGAGCGCTCGGTTCGGACAACGACGAAGCCCCGGGTCGCCGACCCGGGGCTTCGCTCACCACGGAGTCCATCGCCCTCGCACGGCTCCTGAAAAGCTCTGCGGGCCGCCGGCCACCTCAGGGCCGACGGGATCGTCCCCGCCGTCGCCGGGTTCTCAGCGCGCTGCCCGGCGCCAGAACCTGCCGGAACCCTTCTCCTTCGGCGGGCGGACCTCCAGGGTCCAGTCGCCCTCGGCGCTCCTGACCTGCACGAGCAGGGGCCCCTCGGGCAGCTCCCTCGTGTCCTTGGGACGCCTGCTCGCCACGTTGGCCAGCAGGTGGTCGCGGCCGCCCGGCTCCTCGCCGTGTACGTGGAAGTACGCGTGGCTGTAGGTGTGGAGCCGGGAGGTGAGCCGGCCGGCGGGCCCCGTGTGGAGCAGCACGTTCGCTCCTCGGCCCTTCGCACCCCGGCCGAGTTCCTCCACGACGCTCACCGGACGGACGGCGATCGTCCACTCGCGCTCCCAGGCGCTCACGCGCAGGCGCAGTGGCCTCCGGCCGCGGTGGCGCAGCACGGCCCGGCCCTCGAAGTCCTCCAGGGTCGTGTTCGCGAGGAGGGCGTCGTCCTGGCCGTTCTTGTCCACGCTGTGCACGCTGAAGTAGCCGTCGCCCCTCCGGGCGGAGTCGACCACCACGTAGCCGGCCGGGATCGGCACGTCGACCGTGAAGCTCTTGCGGCCCTTGCCGCTGCGGACGAACTCGGGGAAGTCCTCACCGAAGACGCCGACGTCCGACGTCGGGCCGGTCCGCACGGGGTCCTGAACGGGAACCTGCGCCGGGACGGCGGCCTCGGCTTCCCGGACCTTCGCCAGGAGCTCCTCGGGGACGTCCTCCGGCGGGGCGTCGGCGAGGTCGGGCCCATCGCCCGGAGCTGGCTCGCCGGGAGCGGGCTCGTCGGGGTCCCTGCCCTGGATGCCGAAGTCCTCCGCCAGGCCGACGAGGCCGGAGTCCCACCCCTGGCCCACGGCGCGGAACTTCCACGCCCCGTCGCGCCGGTAGAACTCGCCGAGGACGAAGGCCGTCTCCGTGCTCGCGTCGTCGACCTCGTACAGCGCCAGCTGCTCCCCCGTACCGGCGCTGATCGTCCGTATGTGGAGGCCTGGCACTCGGCCGAACGTCCCCGCGTCGGTCGAGGCGCTGATGACGATGCGGTGGACGGCGGGCTCCACCAGCGCGGTGTCGACCTCCAGCCAGTCGGCGACGCGGTGCTGCTCGTCGCGCACCTGCCCGATATGGCGCACGGCGCCGGACGGGTGGGCCAGCTGGTTGTAGAAGACGAGATCGCCGTCGCCCCTGACCCTGCCCGTGGCGTCGAGCAGGAGCGCCGAGGCGTCGACCTCCGGCACTCCGTCCCCGGCCGCCCGCCGGACGACCGCGATCCGCCACACCTGCCCGGGGATCGGCAGGTTTCCCCCCTTGACGATCTTTGTCACGCCGTCATGCTGGCACGCGACCGCCCCGCCTGCCTAGGCCCGCAGGTCAGGTCCGGGATGCCGGGTCCGGCATCGGGTGGGGAGAGCGGGCCGAAGCGGGCGCACGGGGACGGGACCGGCTGCGTGGGGCGATGTGGCGGGTGCGTAGGGGGGCGTACCGGCCTTTGCCGTGCAGGGTGGTGGCGTCCGGGCTGGAGGGACCGGCGCCATCGCCGCCCAGGCGGTGTCCTGGCGACCGGCAGCGGGAACCTCTTGGGCCGAGCGATCACGCAGCCGTCGCGGCGCCGAGGTAGGGCGCGAAATGCTCGGCGACCTCTGCCGCCACGGCCGCCGCGTCGAGCGTCCCGTCGACTTCGATGACGCGGATGCCGAGGCGGCGGGCGTTCTGTGCCGCGTCCGCGGCGACCAGTCGGTCACGGGCGAGACGGTTGGCCTGGGCGCGGGCCGGGTCGGTGACGGGGACGGGGAGAGTTCCCGCGCGCGGGAGGGTCCGGAGCTGGTGCTGACGGAAGTCCTCGGTGGGGACGAGGACGACCATCCGCCGGAGCGAGTCGAGCAGCGGCGCGACCAGCTCCGGTCGCAGCCCCCATCCCTCGGCGATCGCCGGCCGGCCGGTGAACAGGGCGCGCAGGTCGTCCAACGCCCACTCGAAGCGGACCGGGAAGCCGGCCAGCGTCTCGGCGGCCATCTCCTCCGGGCCCTGGTCCGACCAGACATGGTCGGGGGTGGGATCTCCCACGGGCTCACCCAGGGCCACACGACGCGCGATCCGGCGATCCTGGTGGCCGCGGGCGTCGTGGTAGTCGTAGTGGTACACCGTCAATCCGTACGTCCCGGCGATGAGTTCGGCAACGGTGGTCTTGCCGGACCACTGCGCGCCGCCGATCCACAGCGCGCGCCGCAGGCTGCCATGCGGGTCCCAGACGTCTGACATGAGTGGCCTCCTGTTCCCGAGCGGTGCGGACCCTCCGCTCGGGAACGAGTTTCCTGGTGTGACGGAAAAAATTGCAGTCTTGTCTTCGCTGGGGGGTTGGCAGAGAGTGGAAAGGGAGGGGGATCGTTCCCCTCGGGCTCCTGGCCGTGGCCGCTGTTCGCCGGCGCTCGGCACGCTCCGCCGCCCGCCCTCGAAGGGGGCTCCGCCCGGACGGCCGCTGCCGGGTGCGCTCGCTGGTCGTCACGCCTGGGCGGCGCGCCGACCGCATCCCGTTCGAGCCGGTGGCGGACGACATGCGCGTGCCGAGGCCGACCTGCGGCAGGCCGCGTACCAAGCCGAACAGCGGCAGCGCCGATTGCCTCGCCGGGCCCGGTCGCGGAGTCCCTCTTCAGGCCCCGGAGATCGTCCAGCCGCTTCCGCCCCCGCGACGACTCGGGCAGTAACGGCCTGACGAATGCCCGGAGGCGGTCCGCACGGTACGTGCGGCATGACCACCACCGTCGCACCGGTCTCCCGGCGGCCGAGTGTACGAACGTACCTTTTGAGGTGTACGATCGTACGCATGACGGCGGAATACTTTGCCGGGGACCCGCGCACCCATCTGGAGCGCATGCTCGCCGGCGACCTCTACATCGCGGACGATCCCGAGATCGCGGACAGGCAGCGGCGAGCCATGCGGCTCGCCGCTCGCTACCAGACCGCCTTTCCGGACGATCCGGCCGCCGCGCGGGCGATCCTCGACGAGTTGCTCGGCTTCGCCGGCGAGGAGATCGAGGTGCGGCCGCCGCTGTACGTGGACTACGGAAGCAACATCTCCATCGGGGCCCGGACCTTCGTCAACTACCACCTGACCGCCCTGGACGTCGCGGCGATCACCATCGGCGAGGACTGCCAGATCGGTCCCAACGTCCAACTCCTCACCCCTACGCACCCGTTGGAGCCGAAACCCCGGCGCGACAAGCTGGAGGCCGCACGCCCCATCACCATCGGCGACAACGTCTGGCTCGGCGGCGGCGTCATCGTGTGCCCGGGGGTCAGCATCGGTGACAACAGCGTCATCGGCGCGGGTTCGGTCGTCACCAAGGACATCCCCGCGAACGTCGTGGCCGTGGGCAGTCCCGCCCGGCCCGTCCGGGACCTCGAGGACGGCCGGCCGTGATGGCCACCGGACACACCGACCCCCAGCGCCGCGAGCGCATCCTCGCCGCCACCCTGGACCACATCGCCGACGAAGGCGTCGTGGGCGTCTCCCACCGGAAGATCGCCGCCCGTGCCGGAGTGCCGCTGGGCTCGATGACGTATCACTTCAAAGGCATCGACGAACTGCTCCACGAGGCCTTCACCCGCTTCGCCGACCACGGCGTCGCCCTCTTCGAGCGGCACCTGAACGCGGCCGACGACGCCGAGCAGGCCCGGGAAGCGGTCACCGATCTCATCCACGAGCTTTCCGACGGGCCGCAGCGCGACCTGATCCTCACCCACGAGCTCTACACCCTCGCGGCCCGGCGCCCGGAATACCGGGAGCTGACACGGATGTGGATGAGCCGGAGCCGACAGCTCCTGGAACGCCACTTCGACGCCGAAACGGCCCGCCAGCTCGACGCGCTCATCGAGGGGCTCACTCTCCACCGTGCCCTCGACACGGCACCGCACGACCGCCGGCTCACGCGCGAAGCCGTCAAGCGCGTCACCACCACCGCCTAGAGCCGCGCCCCTCAGCCGGCCTGCGGGGCCCTGACCTGACACCAGGGCCCCGCAGGCCCCCACCGGGGACGCTCCCCAGGCGGGGATCCCGAGGAGGGACGATTCCTCTCCTCTCCTCTCCTCTCTGTGGCACGTGCAGATCCGGCGGACGCACGGTGATGCGCATGTCGCGGGCGGTTGCCCGCGAGCCCGAACGGAAGGGCGCCGGAACGGTGGACGCGGCTACTCGCCGGCGTGGGCCACGAGGAGCGGCTGGAAGAAGCCCGTCTCCGGGGGCAGCCGCCAACCGAGGTCGACGAACCCGGCCTCGGCCGCGAGGCGGGCCAGCCGGTCCCGGCCGAGGGCCCAGTAGGTGGTCCGGCGGACCCGGACGCGGCATTCTCCGCCTGCCGGGAGGAGCTGGAAGTGTTCCAGGTCGTAGTGCTCGCCGTCGTCGTGCCAGTGCCAGAGCCGGAAGGTGACCGTCCGCTACCCGGCGTCGGCGCTCGTCGCCATGTGGCCGTAAAGGCGCCGGAGTTCCCGCTTGAGTACCTTGTGGCTCGGGCCGAGCGGCAGGGAGTCCGCCCGCAGCACGATCCGGGGGTACTTGTGGCGGCCCAGCCGCTCCCGGCCCCACTCCCGCAGCGCGTCGGCGTCGAACTCCCCGCCCTCCTCGGCAGGTACGACGACCGCGCAGACCTCCTCTCCGTGCACGGGATGCGGAAGGCCGATCACCGCCACCTGGCCGACCGTCAGATGGCCCATCAGGACCTCCTCGACCTCCCGGGGAGAGATGTTGAACCCGCCCCGGATCACGAGGTCCTTCTTGCGGTCGACGACCAGGACGAATCCGTCGGCGTCCTTGACCCCCAGATCACCGGTCCGGAACCAGCCCTCCACCAGAGCTCTCGAGGTCTCCTCCGGCAGCCCGAAGTAGCCGGCGAACACGTTGTGCCCCCGGATGACGATCTCCCCGCGCACGTCCACGGGCACCGGCACGACGGCGTCCTCGATGTCCGGGTCCGCGATCTCGACCTCGACGCCCCAGACGGGATGCCCCACCGTTCCGGGTCGCACCTCGAACGCGGCGTGGTGAACGCTCGCGGTGGGAGACGTCTCCGACAGACCGTAGCCCTCGTGCACCCGGGCGCCGAGCACCTCCTCGACCGCCTGGTGGACGGCGACGGGAAGCGCGGCGCCGCCCGAGACGCAGTAGCGCAGCTCCGGCAGGAGCTCCGGCCGGCGCGTCCGGGCAGCGGCCAGGAGGGACACGTACATCGTCGGCACGCCGTGGAAGACGGAGACGCCCTCGTCGAGCATCAGGTCGAGAGCCTGGTGCGGTTCGAAGCGGCGCTGCATCACGAGGGTGCCGCCGAGGCGGAAGGTGGCGTTCATGGACACCGACTGCCCGAAGGTGTGGAACAGCGGAAGGCAGCACAGGGTGACGTCGTCGCGGCTGATGTCCAGGACGTCGAAGGCGTTGACCGTCGCGTTCATGACCAGGTTGAGGTGGGTGAGGACCGCGCCCTTGGGCCGGCTGGTGGTCCCACTGGTGTAGAAGATCACCGCGGGATCGGACGGATCGGTGCTCACGTACGAGGACAGGGGCGGGGTGGAGCCGGCGACGGACTCCAGGGTGTCCACCCACGAGTCCGCCGTCCTCTCGACCGCGCTCGCGCCGATGACGGGCACCCCGGTCTCCGAGGCGGCCTTGGCGGCGGTCTCCATCAGGTCGTCCGCGCAGACCAGCATCCGGACCTGGCTGTCGCGGAGCACGTAGGCGATCTCCTCGGCGGTCAGGAGCAGATGGATCGGTACGACGACGGCCCCGGCGGCCAGAATCGCGAAGTAACTCCGGGGGAAGCCGACGCAGTTCGGCATCATCAGCGCCACCCGGTCGCCCGGCGCGACGCCCAGGGCGCGCAGGGAACCCGCCTGCGCCAGGGACTCGGCCCACAACCGCCCGTAGGTGGTCCGGGTCGCGCCGTCCACGACCGCGACACGGTCGCGGTGGCGGTGGGCGGACTCGGCCAGGACTGCGGCGAGCGACAGCATCATGAGGGCTCTCCAGACGTACGGCGGGGACGACCGGGCCTCGCCGACCGCCGTCGACGGTGGGCAGGGCGCCGGTTCCACGACACATCGGCCGTTCGCGGTCGACAAGGTTTCCCGGCCATCCCGGGACGCGCACACAAGGAGGGCGGCCGGGTGTTGGGCGCCGTCACAATCCGTGTGATCGCCCGTCCTCGGGACTGTCGGCGCGGCAACATCCCGGCAACGAACCCTTAGCGCCGTGTGCATGGAACCCGCCCCGGCTCGCCCCTAGCCTCCTTTGCGGAGCCGATCCCGCCGATCCCGCCGATCCCACCCTCAGACGAGAGGTCTGTCTGTCATGAGCATGTCCAGATTATCCGGTCCCAGCCGCCGTGGGGTCCTGGGCACCGCCGCGGCCGTCGCCGCCGGCGCCGTCCTGCCCGCGGTCGCCGCCTCGCCCGCCCGTTCCGCCGGCGCGGCGCGGCCCAACGTGCTGCTGATCGTCACCGACGACCAGCCGAAGCAGACCGAGTGGGCCACTCCCAAGACGGTCGCCTGGCTGGCCGGCCAGGGCGTGCGCTTCACCAACGGGCACGTCACCACCCCGCTGTGCGCCCCGTCGCGCTCCTCGGTCTTCTCCGGTCGCTTCGCCCACAACCACGGCGTGCGCAACAACAGCGCGTCGCACGCGCTCGACCAGAACTCCACCCTCCAGCGCCACCTGCAGCAGGCCGGCTACCGGACGGGACTGTTCGGCAAGTACCTCAACGCCTGGGACGTCGCCGACAACCCGCCGCACTTCGAGGACTTCGCGCTGCTGCGGCCCTCGTACACGGACGGCACGTTCAACGTGAACGGCACCGTGCGGACGCTCCCGGGCTACACCACCACCGTGATCAAGAACCGCGCCCTGGCCTTTCTCGACAAGTCCCGCACCGACGACCGCCCCTGGTTCGCCTACGTCACGCCGTACGCCTCGCACGGCCCCTTCACGCCGGAACCCCAGTACGCCGGCACCGAGGTGCCCGCCTGGGACGGCCGCCCCTCCGTTCCCGAGGGCGATCGCAGCGACAAGCCCGCCTACGTCCGCAACGCCACCAAGACGCTGGAGGACGGCCGCCTGGTGCGCGCCAAGCAACTGCGGACCCTGCGCTCGGTGGACGACGCGGTCCAGTCCTTCCGCGACAAGCTGGCGGAGCTGGGGCAGCTCGACAACACCCTGGTCGTCTACATCGGCGACAACGGGTTCAACTGGGCCGACCACGGCCTGACCGGCAAGGCCGTCCCCTACCGTCCCGCCCACGAGGTCCCGTTCTACCTCTCCTGGCCCGCCGGCGGACTCGGAGGCGGCACCACCGACAACCGCATCGTCGCGAACATCGACATCGCCCCCACCGTCCTGGACGCCGCGGGGATAGCCCCGGACACCCCGCACGACGGCCACTCGCTGCTCGGCCCCCACTCCCGCGACCACCTGCTCATCGAGTGGTGGAGGCAGGGCACGGGGACGGCCGAGAAGAACACCTGGTCGTCGTACGTCACCAAGGACCGCCAGTACACCGAGTACTACGACCTGCACACCGACGCCGCCGGCACGGTGAGCGGCACCGGCCAGGTGAGGTTCCGGGAGTACTACGACCTGCGGGCGGACCCGTACCAGCTGCGCAACAGCCTCCACCAGGCCACACCCGCGGACGAGCAGGCCCTCGGGATTCCCGGCCTCGCGGCCGCCCTGGCCGCCGACCGGAACTCCTGACGACGCCCCGGGGGAGGAGCCACCGATGAGCCGCGACTGCTGTACCCCCGGACGCTCCGCGGCACGGGGACGTGGCGCGCTCCCGTCGCCCGACCCGGGTGCCGGGAGGCAGCGCGGCGGGACTGCCTCCGGGGAGCGGGAGGCGGGCGCCTTCGCGCCGCTGCTGACCCTCCCCGGAGGCGCGTTCCGGATGGGGACGCGGGACGGCGACGTGTTTCCCGAAGACGGCGAGGGACCGGTGCGCACGGTGGAGGTGGCGCCCTTCCGGATCGCCGCCACCGCCGTCAGCCACGCGGAGTTCCGCGCCTTCGCCGACGCCACCGGCTACCGGACCGACGCCGAACGCTTCGGCTCCTCCTTCGTGTTCCGCGGCAGCGCCACCGCCGAAGCGCGCGAGCGGGCCGAGTCCGTGCCCGGCGCGGACTGGTGGCTGGCGGTGCCGGGCGCCTGGCACCGGGCCCCGGAAGGCCCCGGATCCCACTCGGACGACCGCCTCGACCACCCCGTGACCCATGTCTCCTGGCGCGACGCCCAGGCGTACTGCGCCTGGTCCGGCACCCGCCTGCCCACCGAGGCGGAGTGGGAGTACGCCGCCCGCGGCGGCCTCGACCAGGCCCGCCACCCGTGGGGCGACGAACCGCCGACCCCGGACCGCGTGGTGATCTTCCGCGGCGGGTTCCCGGACCACCCGACGGCGCCGGTCGGAACCGCCCCCGTGCGTTCGCTCACGCCCAACGGCCACGGGCTGTACCACGCCGTCGGCAACGTCTGGGAGTGGACGGCCGACCGCTTCGCGCCGGGCTCCGCCGCCAGAGCCCTGCGCGGCGGTTCGCACCTGTGCCACGCCTCGTACTGCAACCGCTACCGCTGCTCGGCCAGGACGGGCAACACCCCGGACTCCTCGACGGGCCACACCGGCTTCCGGGTGACGGCGGACGTCCGGAGACCACCGGCCGGGCCGCCCACCCCCGAAGTCGTCGACGCACGACCCCGACAGGGCGGTTGAGCGTGTCCGGCGGCTCCCGCGATCAGCGGGTCGACGCGCGGAAGGGGGAGAAGGGAACCGCACGTCCTCGGGCGGTCGACAGCCCGTACCGATCCGCGGGGCGGTCGACGGTCGGTACGGATCCGCGGGGCGGCCGACGGTCGGTACGGATCCGCGGGGCTGCCGACGGCCGGTACCGATCCGCCCCCCTCACACCCCCGGATGGCTGATCAGCCGGTCGTCCTCCGTCGCCGCCAGCAGGCGTCCCGCGTACGCCGCCAGGGCCCTCGTCGGAGGGAAGGGGACCGGGGGCGTGGCGGGTGTGAACGGAGCCTCGGCGAGGACGGGCGGGCGGGAGAGGAGGCCGTCGGGGGTCACCGCATGGAGGCGGGCGCCGAGGACGGTCAGCGCGGAGGCCTTGCCGGCCGGACCCAGGGGCCGCCACGGCGCGTCGAAGTCCCCGGCCGGGCGCTGGTGGAGGGTGTCGTCGTGCGGCGTCACCGCGAACAGGCTGTTGTCGCACATGGCCAGGGCCGTCGTTCCCGCCGGCACCCGCCCCGCCGGGAGCCACGGAGCGGGACCCGGCACCGGCGCCCGGTGCACCAGCCGGTCGTCGGCGGTCACCGCCAGCAGCGCCAGCGGCATCGGGTGGGAGGCCTCGCGCGGCGCGGTCAGGCAGCGCAGCTCGGGCGACGGCGTGCCCTCGACGGGCGGGCACGGTGTCCACGGGAGGTTCTGCTCGGACGGTTCGCGGTGGAGCAGCGTCCTGCCGTCCTCGGCCACGGCGAAGAGCAGCCCCTCGCACGCGGCGAGCGCCCGCAGGCGGGGCGCCGGGCCGATCGTGTGCCAGCTCGGAGCCGGGCCGGTGCCCGAGAGCCGGTCGAGGACGTTGCGGGTGACGCGGGCGACCGCCGGATCGTCCAGCGCGCGGCCCCAGTTGATGGTGGCGGCGTTGAAGACGGTGCCCGCCCCGGAGCGGAACACGCCCATGGTCGCCCAGCCGCCCTGCCCGTACGTCCGCCAGTGCCGCAGGTCGGCGGTGGCGAGGACGGCGAACGACCGGGGCGTCCCGTCGCGGCCCGTGGCCCGCGGCACCCCGGCCGACCAGTCCAGCTCCGCCGCGTCCGTCTCGTAGCCGAGCGCCCCGCGCGCGAAGGCGTCCCCGTCGCGCAGCCCGGTGCCCTCGAAGACCCAGTGGTCGGCGAAGCGGACCGTGTACGCGTCACGGCCGATCGACGCCATACCCTCGCCCCACGCCCCCGCGCCCTGCCGGAAGCTGACGCCGGTCATGGTGTTCTCGGGCCGGTCCACCGGGGAGCCGGACCACTCGACCGTCGCCCGAGCCGGATCCGTGGCCGTGACCGGGTCGGCGCCGGCGTCGCGGTGACAGACCAGCGTGCGGCCCCCGTCCTCCAGCCGGATCTGCCACCAGGCCGTGTTGCCGGCGAAGACCGCGAGGTTCCCGCCGCGCCGCACGAACCCCTCGACGGAGTCGCGCATCTCCGCCGTCCAGTACTCGTCGTGCCCGTTCACCACCAGCAGCCGGTACGGCGCGAGCAGGGCGGCCCCCTCGTGCAGGTCGAAGCCGGAGCAGTACTCGACGGGGCGCCCGGTCCGGTGCAGCCAGCGCAGCAGAGGCTCCTCCCACCGCTCCGGCGGCGGCCCGCCGCCCGGCGCGGCGAGGGACACCCGGGCCGCCCGCGTGGGCTGCTCCGCGTAGTAGATGCTCCGTCCGGGCTCGCCGGCCCGGTGGTAGGCCCGCCATGTCGGGAAGGGGACGGAGACGAGCACGGGCGAGGAGCCGCCCGGGCGTGCCGCCCGCACGACGAACCACACCTCGTGTTCCGCGTCCCGCTCCGGCGCGGGCTGCTCCGGACGGGTGTCGTGGAAGGAGGCGAGGTACAGCGAACTCGGCCACGTCCCCGGCACGTCGAGGGTCCAGCCCGGGCCCTCCACGTCGGCCTCGGCCACGACCCGCTCCGCCACCACGTCCGTGACCACCACCCGGCCCGCGAACCGGCCGCCGTCGCCCGCCGCCACATGGAAACGCATCCGCCCGCCCTGCGCGCAGGACGTCGTGTCGGCGTGGGCGAGCGGCCGGGGCACGCACCCGCCGCTCACCGGCGGGCCTCCGCCCCCGCGAGGAGCCCCGCCAGCCGGGAGAGCGGCGGCGGGGTCCCCGCGGCGGAGGCGACCACGACCTCCTCGATGCCCCGCAGGTGGGCGTGGATGGCCTCCGGCGGCAGATAGGCGGTGTCGGCGGTGAGCGTGACGGTCAGCGCGGCGGCGTCGCCGGTCAGATGGAGGCAGTAGCGGCAGGCCACCCGCTCCTGCGTCGCCGGGAAGTCGAGGATCGTGCGGCGGCGCAGTTCCGCGAGTTCCGCGGCGCCGGGCGCCGGACCGGTCGCCGCGCCCCGCTCCACCAGGCGCATGTCGTTGAAGCAGCAGTACGGGTGGACCTCGGTGCCCCGGTCACGGGCCGCCCGCTCCAGCAGCGCGTCCCAGCCGACCGGATCGTAGGCGGCGGCCCGGTACCCGGCCAGCGCGGCGGGCCACGCCGCGGCCAGCAGGTCCGTGAAGACCGTCTCCCCGGACGGGTCCTCGGGCAGCTCCAGGACGAACAGCGCGTCCTGGGACAGCGTGCTGACCAGGGTCCGGCGCCCCTCCGCCGCCCGGTTGCCGGCGATCGGCATCACCGCGGCGGCCCGGTGCCCCTGTCCTGCCGCGACCAGGGCCGCCGCCGCGGTCAGCAGCACCGTGGAGCCGCTCACCCGGTGGGCGACCGCCACCGCGTCCACGGCACGCGGCAGGGCCGTCGAGACCAGCCGGCCGGTCCAGAAGCGTGGCCGGAGCGGCTCCGCCACCCGCTCGGCGAACATCGTCGGCGGCACCTGCGCCAGTCCGCGTTCCCAGTGCGCCAGCGCCGCCTCGCTCGCCCGGCGCCCGGCCGGACCGTGCTGGTGCCGGGCGAGGGCCAGCGGGGTCTCCGGACTGGCCGGCCCGGCCGCCCCGCGCCGCACCAGCAGCCGGAGGTCCCGGACCAGGACCTCGGCGGCGTGCCCGTCCGCCGCGAGGTGGCACAGGGCGAGCACCGCGTGGGTGATCCGCCCGCCGCTGCGGACCGCGCCCAGCCGTACCGGCCACTCCTCCGCGTACGCGAACCGGTGCCCGGACAGCTCCGCCAGCAGCGCCGCCGCCGTCTCCGCGGCCCGGTCCGGATCGGGTGCGTCCCGGACGACGAGCGGAGCCCGGCCCTCCGCGAACAGCCGCTGCGCCGGCTCGCCGTCCTCGGCCACCACCCGCGTGCGCAGCGCCTCGTGCCGCACCAGCAGGGCGGAGAGCGCCGTGCGGAGGCGGTCGGTGTCCACCGGCGCGCCCCGGTCGGCGAGGGGCAGGACCCGGCCGAGGTTGAAGTAGTGGTCGTTGGGGGCGGTCCGTCCGATCGCGTGCCAGAGGGCGCGCTGGCCCCAGGTGAGGGGCGCGTCGCCCGACCGTCCGGCGGCGAAGGAGACGTCCAGGACCTCGTCCGGCGGTCGGCCGTCCCCCGAGGGGGCCTCTTCCTCCGCAGGGGCGCCGGGGCCGCCGGGGCTCACGGCGTGGCCTCCGCCCCGAGCCGGACCAGCCGCTCCGTGAGCCCGCGCAGGCTCTCGGTGTGCAGGGTCCGGTCGCCGAGGTCGACGAAGACGCCGTACGTCTCCTCCACGGCGTCGACCAGGCGCAGCAGGGAGAGCGAGCTGACGCCGAGGGCGGCCAGCGGCTCGGTGGAGTCGAGGAGCTCCCGCACGCCGAGCAGCCCGTCGGTGGACCGCGACACGAGCGCGGCCACCTGGGGGCGGAGCGCCTCCACCCCGTCGGGGGACGTCGCGTCCCCCGGCAGGCCCACCGGCGTGCTCATCGGGTCTCCGCCGGGCCGCCGGAGCGCTCCGCGGCCAGCCGGCGACGCAGGCTGAGCGGGCGGATGTCGGACCAGACACGGTCGACGTGGGCGACGCACTCCTCCTCGGTCCCGGCGAAGCCCTCGGGCCGCCAGCCGTCGGGCAGCGGGGCGCCCTCCGGCCAGACGGCGTGCTGCTCCTCGTCGTTGACGACGACGGCGTAGCGGGTCTCGTTGCTCATGACTGCTCCTCGCGCAGGGCACGGACGACGGCGGCGACGTCGCGTGCGGTGGGTGTGTCGAAGAAGACGTCCAGCGGGACGACGGCGCCGAGGCGCTCGTGGATCCGGGCGGCGATGGCCGTGATGATCAGCGAATGGCCGCCGAGATCGAAGAGGTCCTCGTCCGGTGTGAGGTCGTCGAGTTCCAGCACCTCGCGCCAGATGGCGAGCACGGCGGCTCCGACCGGGTCGAGCGTCTCGTCCGGCGCCGCCGCCGCGGACGGCTCGGCGCGGGCGGGCTCGGGCTCCGGCAGGGCCGCGCGGTCCAGCTTCCCGTTGGGCGTCAGCGGGAAGGCCTCCAGGACGACGTACGCCCCCGGGAGCACGGCCGCGGGCAGGGAACCGGCGAGGAAGGCGCGCAACGCGTCGGGGTGCGGGGCCGCGCCGGACGGGACGACGTAGGCGGTGAGGCGGCGGTCGGCCTCCGGTCCGTGCAGGGCCGCGGCCGCCTGGGCGACCGCCGGGTGCCGGGCCAGCCGGGCCTCGATCTCGCCCAGCTCGATCCGGTGGCCGCGCAGCTTCACCTGGCTGTCCGAGCGCCCGAGGAACTCCAGCGCCCCGTCCGGACCGCGCCGGACCAGATCGCCGGTGCGGTACATGCGGCTGCCGGGAGGCCCGTACGGGTCGGGCAGGAAGCGGGTGGCGGTGAGGCCCGGCCGCCCCCGGTAGCCGTGCGCGACCCCGGCGCCGCCGAGGTACAGCTCGCCGGTGATCCCGTACGGCACCGGTCTGGCGCCGGAATCGAGCACGTAGGCGCGGGTGTTGGCGAGCGGGGAGCCGAGGGGGACGGAGCCTTCGGGGGTGAGGGCGGGTTCGGCGAGCGTGGACCAGATGGTGGTCTCGGTGGGGCCGTAGACGTTGACCAGCCGTGCGGACGCGGCCGTCAGCCGGGCGGCGAGCGGGGCGGGCAGGGCCTCGCCCCCGGTGAGCGCGGTCGGGACGGGGGCGGTGCCGTCGAGTCCGGCGTCGAGGAGCATCCGCCAGCCGCTGGGGGTGGCCTGCACGTGGGTGACGCCCTCGCGGCGGATCAGGTCGAGCAGCGCGGGCCCGTCGCGGTGCGCGCCCTCGGGGACGAGGACGACGCGCCCGCCGGTCGTCAGGGGCAGAAGCAGCTCGACGGCGGAGATGTCGAACGACAGCGAGGTCAGTGCCAGCCAGCGGTCCTCGGGGCGGGAGCCGAGGCGGTCGGCGAGGCTGCCGAGGACGTTGGCGAGGCCGGAGTGCGGCACCTCGACGCCCTTGGGCAGTCCGGTGGAGCCCGAGGTGTAGAGCACGTACGCGGGGAGGGACGGATCGGGGAGCGGGAGGGACGGCACCGCGGCACCGGCCGGCGGGGCGAGGTCCGCCGGGGTGAGGTCGCCGGTCTCCTCCGGGGCGTGGGTGACGCGGAGGGCGAGGGCGGCGTCCTCACGGACGAAGGCCAGCCGCTCCGCCGGGTAGCCGGGATCGAGCGGCAGGTGGGCGGCACCCGCGGCCAGCGTGCCGAGGACGGCGACGAGCTGGTCGAGGCCCCGCGGCAACCCGATGCCCACGAGGGTGCCGGGTCCGGCGCCGTGCCGCGCGAGCGCCGCCGCGGCGTGCGCGACCCGCCGGGTCAGCTCGGCGTACGTGACGTGCTCGCCGTCCGCGACGACGGCGACCGCGTCCGGACGTTCCCCGGCCCGGGCGGCGAGCAGCGCGGGCACGGTGCGCGCGGCGAGTTCCGGGCGCGGCGCGGGGACGGCGAGCTGGTCGCGCAGCTCGTCCGGGTCGAGCAGCGGCAGTTCGCCGAGGGGCGTCGTGGGGTCGGCGAGGGCTCCGTCGAGCAGCCGCGTCCAATGACCGACGATCCGGCGGACGGCGTCGGCGGTGAGGCATCCGGCTCCGCCGTCCGCGTCCGGTCCGGCCTCTTCGGCCGCGCGGCCGAAGGGCGGTGCCGTCCGGAACTGCGCGCTGCCGTGGATCTCGTCCCCGTCGTCCACGAGCTGGAGGTGCAGGAGGTTGCGGACGGTGCCGGCGAAGCCGATCCAGCGCACCCCGGCGGTCACCGCCCCGAAGTCCGGCGCGGGCGCCGCGGGCCGCCGCCGGTAGCTGACCGAGAGCGGGGTGAGCGCCGTCCGGGGGGCGAGGCCGCGGACGGCCTGCCCGAGCGGGACGGCCCGGTGCGGGTACAGCGCGCGCAGCTCGCCCCGTACCGCGCGCACCCAGTCCTCGAACGGCAGGCGGACCGGATGCCTGCCTTCGGCGGGTCCGACGCGCAGCGGGAGTTCGTTGACGGCGAGGCCGACGCCCACCGGTGCGCCGGGCGTCCGCAGGGACAGCTCGATCGCCGTGGCGGGGGCGGGATCTCCGTAGCGGACGAGGACCGCGTGCCAGGCGGAGAGGAGGAGTTCGAAGCGGGTGACGCCGAGCTTCAGAGCGGTCTCCGCGAGCGCGGCGCAGCGCCCGACGCCGAGCCGGAACGGCACCTCGGCTCCGGGCGCCGCCACCAGGCCGCCGTCCGCCGGCGGCACGAGGCCCGGCAGCGCGGGCGCGCCCGGCGCGTACCCGCGCTCCGCCCAGTACGCGCGGGCGGCGGCGAGCGCCTCCGGCGAGGGCGGGCCCGCCGGGGTCCCCGGGGCGGACGGCAGGGGGTCGCCCCGGTAGGCGGCGGCGAGATCGGCGACGAGCCGGTCCTTCGACTCGCCGTCGAGGACGAGGTGGTGGGCGGTGACCAGGAGGACGTGCTGCTCGGGGCCGGTGCGGAACAGGGTGAAGCGGCAGAGGGGGCCGGCCTCGGCGTCGAACGGCGCCGCCCGCTCCCCGGCCAGGAGGGCGTCGAGCTCCTCGGGCGCGCAGTCGGCGTGCCGGGGGGCCGGGATCTCGCACGGGTGGACGGAGCCGTCCGGTCCCGGACGGCTCGCGAGCGCGGGGTGGTGGGCCGTCACCGTCCGGCAGGCGCGGTCGAGGGCCTCGGTGTCGAGCGGGCCGGTGAGATCGAGGGTCACGGCCAGGTGGTAGGCGCCGCCGGTGTCGAGCGTGCGCCCGGTGAGCCAGATGCCGTGCTGGGCCGGACTGAGCTGGGTCATGGAGTGGCCTCGCGGGGGTCGTGGGTGAGGATCCGGCGCAGCTCCCGCTTGAGGACCTTGCCGCCCTCGTTGCGGGGGAGCGAGTCGAGGAAGAGGACGGTGGCGGGGAGTTCGTGGACGGACAGCAGGTCGAGCAGGAAGGCCCGGAGGGCGGTCGCGGTCAGGGCGTCCCGGTCGCCGCCGCTGCCCACCGGATCCGCGCCGCGCGGGACGACGGCGGCGGCGACGACGCTCCCGAGGACGGGGTGCGGCACGCCGACGGCGGCGGCGTCGGCGACGTCCGGGTGGGCGTGCAGGGCGTTCTCGACCTGGAGCGTGGAGACTTTGTGGGCACCGGACTTGACGACGTCGCGCTCGCGGTCGAGGAGGTGGAGGAAGCCGTCCTCGTCGACCCGCCCGAGGTCGCCCATCCGGGTCCAGCCGCCGTGGAACACCCCGTCGTCGCCGTCCCCGAGATAGGCGCGCGGGGCCGCGGGGGAGCGGAGCCACAGTTCGCCGGGCTCGCCGGGCGGCACCGGGCGGCCCGCGTCGTCGGTGACGCGCAGGTCGGCCAGCGACGCCGGCCGTCCGGGCGACTGCGGCCGGGCCGCGTCGAACAGCAGCGTGACCTGGGCGGGGGCGGCCTCCGTCGACGTGTAGTAGTTGACGATCTGGGCCGGTGGGAAGGCCCGGTCGAGACCGAGCGCCACCTGCTGCGGCAGGGCGGCCGCCGTCGAGCCGACGAGGCGGACGGTGTCGAGGCCGCCGGCCTCGGCGGCTGCCGTCAGGGCCGGCGAGCCGAGGAGTTCGATCGCCATGGCGGGGACCAGGAAGACGCTGCCGACACCGTGCTCGGCGACCGCCCGCAGGAACCGCGCCGGGGTGAACTGCGGCGCGGTGACGCAGGTCGCGTGCGCGTTCAGCGCGTTGACGAGCATGGTCTGGCCCGCGTTGCTGCCCACGGGGAAGGCGTGCAGGAAGGTACGGGAGTGCCGGAGCGGGCGGCGCCGCTCGTCGCGCGTGCAGCCGTGCGCCAGGTTGGCGTGCGCGGCCACCACCCCCTTGGGCGCCCCGGTGGTGCCCGAGGTGTAGAGGATCTGGGCCGGGGCCGCCGGGTCGGGTTCGGGCAGGCCCGGATCGGAGGGATGCCCGGCCGCGTCCTCCTCGGTGAGCCCCCGCACGCCCGGCGGCGTACCGGCCGGCAGCCCGGGGCCCGCGTGCACGAGGAGGCGGACCCCCGAGTCCGCCAGGGCGTACCCCAGGGCGGCGGGCGACGTCCGGTCGGAGAGCGGTACGGCGACGCCGCCGGCCCGCAGGACGGCGAGGAACGCCACGGCGTACTCCGTCCACCGGTCCGTGCCGAACCACAGGCCGACCCGGTCCCCGGCGGCGAGCCCGGCCGCGCGCAGGGCGGAGGCCAGGGCGCCGCTGCGGTCCTGCCAGTCGGCGAAGCCCAGCCGGGCCGGCCCGTTGACGAGCGCCGTACGGTCCCCGTGGGCGGCGGCCCGGTGCGCGAGCAGCGCCGGCAGGGTGGCCGGCGGGGTCGGGGCGGGCCCTGCCGGCGAGCGGCCGGTCCCGGGGCCGCGGCGGATCACGGGGCACCCGCCTTCGCCCGGCGGTCCGCGGCGGCCCGGGCCCGCTCCCGCAGACCCACCAGGTCGTCCGGCTCCGCGTCGGGGACGTCGCGGTCGAAGCGGGCCAGCGACGGAAGCCGCAGCCCGAGGACGACCAGCCCCGCCATCGCCAGCCCGAACAGCACGTACATCAGGGCGATGCCACGGCCCGGACCGGTGCCGATGAGCGGCCCGAAGACGGGGGCGAGGGCGCCGCCCGGCTCCATCAGCGGCCCGAAGAACCCGGAGCCGAGCGGGGCGACGACGCCGTGGCCCAGCGGCAGCGTGGACCAGGCGACCAGCGTGTTGAGGGCGAACACCCGCCCGTGGAACCGCTGCGCCACCTTGGTCTGGACGATCGTCGCGTAGATCCCGTTGACGAGGGCGAGGGCGAAGGACATCCCGAAGGCCCCGAGGGCGACCACCCACAGGTTCGCGCGCAGTCCCGTGACGGCGCCCGCCAGGGCCAGCAGCCCGGCGAGCGCGAGCATGCCGCGCATCCGGTGCCGGCGCGGACCGCCCCAGAAGCCCATGGCCACACCGCCGAGGAGCGCGCCGGCACCGCCCGCGACCGCGACCCGGGCCGCGCCGCCGAGGCCGTCGAAGGAGAGGACCAGGGGGGTGGTGAGCAGGAGGAGGGGCGAGAGGAAGACGTTGAGCCCGGCGAACCACAGCAGCATGGAGCGGAAGCCGCGGTGCCGCCAGGCGTGGGCGAAGCCGTTGCGGATCTCCGCGACGAGGGACTCGCGCCGGGTCCAGGGCAGCGCCCGCGGGAACCGGACGAGGAGCAGGGTCCCGATGGCGACGGCGTAGCTGATCACGTCGATGACGAGGATGCCGCGCAGCCCGATCGCCGCCAGCAGCGCGACGGCGACCAGCGGGACGACGAACTGCGCCGTGCCGAAGGCGAGTTGGACGATGCCGTTGGCGTGGCCCAGATAGCGCTTGGGCACGAGCTGGGGGACGGCCGAGGCGTAGGCGAGCCGTTGGAAGGTCAGGGCGACGGAGAGCACGCCGAGCAGGACGTACACCTCCCACGACCGCAGCTGGCCGGTGAGGAGCAGGACGAGCAGCCCGGCCTGGGTGGCGCCGGCGGCGACGTCGCCCGCGAGCATCACCCTGCGCCGGTCCATCCGGTCGACGAGCGCCCCGGCGAGCGGGCCGACGAGGATGCCGGGCAGCATGGCGACGACCGCGTACAGCGCGAACCGGGCCATCGACCCGGTCTCCAGGAGGATCCAGACCGGCAGGGCGAACTCGGTGAGCGCGGAGCCGGTGAGGGAGGCGAGCTGACCGCCCGCCACCAGCAGGAAGCGCCCCATGCCGGGCTCCGGGCCGGCGTCCGGCTCCGGGCCGGGGACCGGACCGTCGCCGGTCCCGGCGGGCGGGGGGCCCTCCGGTCCCGGGTCCGCGGCGACCCGGCCGGTCTCGCCGTGGAACCACCAGGAGTTCTCCGGGGCCGCCGCGGGCAGCGCGTCGGTCGTGCCGTCCAGGACGGCCCGGTGCACGCTCGTGACGGCCTCCGCGACCTCGGCGGCCCGGTAGGTGATGAAGAAGTGCCCGCCCTCGTCCAGTACGGCCACGGCGGAACGCTCGGCCAGCAGCAGCCACTCCCGGTAGCGCTCCTGGTAGAAGTCGGCGGCCGGATCCCGGTCGCCGACCAGGGAGACGAGCGGCGCCCGCAGCCGGGGCGCGCCGTCGGCGACCTCCTCGATGGCCCGGGTGAACCAGTCCTCGGCCGCCCTGGTGTCCCGGCGCATGTTGCCGATGACGAACCGGACCTGCTCCTCGTCGAGTTCGGACGTGTCGACGCCCATGCCGGTCAGCCAGTTGGCGTACGTCCGGTCGCCGACCAGCGAGTCCAGCGAGGCGATCTTCCCGAGGGCGGTGAGAACGCGGCCGGGCGGCTTCGCGAAGGGGTACTGGGCACCGGCGTACACGCCTTCCAGCTCCCGGCCGGACGCCTCCAGCGAGCGCGCGACGGCGACGGCGAGGGCCGTGCCCACGGCGCAGTGGCCGTAGACGACGAGCGGGCCCTCCACGCGTTCCCGGACCTCGGCCGCGATGCCGGCCGCGAGGTCGTCGAAGGACAGCCGCTCCTCGGTCACGCCGAGGTCGTGCCCGGGGATGGCGACGGCCCACAGCTCGGTGTCGGCCGGCAGCGCGTCGGCGACGGGCTGGTAGACGACGGCGCTGCCGCCCCCGTACGGGACGCAGACGAGCGTGAGGCGGCGCCGTTCGGCGGGGACGGCACGGGTGAGCCGGTGCAGCAGGGACCGCGGACCGCGGTCCCGCTCGTCCCGGGCGGCGACGCCGGCGAGCTCGCGGACGGTGCGGTGGGTGAACAGGTCCATCACGCTGATCGGGCGGGCCCCGGCCTCCGTCAGCCGCTTGCGGGCCTTGGCCACGACCTGGGTGGCCAGCAGCGAGTGGCCCCCGAGGTCGAAGAAGTTCTCGTCGGCACCCACCTGGGAAACCCCCAGGACCTCGGCCCAGATCTCGGCGAGCACCCGCTCCGCCGGTGTCTCCGGCTCGGCCGCCCCGGCCGCGCGGGCGACGGACGGGACCGGCAGGGCCCGCCTGTCCAGCTTGCCGTTCGGGGTGAGCGGCAGGGCGGGCACGACGGTGAACGCGGTCGGCACCTGGTGGTCGGGCAGACTCCGCCGCAGCGTGGCGCGGAGCGCGGCCGGGTCGGGGTCCTCGGCGCCCGGGGCGGCCACGAGGTAGCCGACGAGGCGTTTGTCGCCGGGCCTGTCCTCGCGCAGCACGACGGCGGCGTCGGCGATGCCCGGCTGGGCGCGGAGCGCGGCCTCGGTCTCACCGGGCTCGATCCGCAGGCCGCGGAGCTTGACCTGCTGGTCGATCCGCCCGAGGTGTTCGAGGGTGCCGTCCGGGCGCCGCCGCGCCAGGTCCCCGGTGCGGTAGAGCCGGGAGCCGGGCGGGCCGTACGGGTCGGGGACGAAGCGGGCGGCGGTGAGGCCCGGGCGCCGGTGGTAGCCGAGCGCGACGGCCGTCCCGCCGATGTGGAGCTCCCCGGGGGCGCCGGGCGGCACGGGCCGCAGCCGCTCGTCGAGCACGTACAGGCGCGTGTTGTCGATGGGGAGACCGATCGGGACGGTCTCCATCGGGCCCACGCACTCCCACGCGGAGACGTCCACCGCGGCCTCGGTCGGCCCGTACAGGTTGGCCAGGGACAGGCCGGGCAGCCGCGAGGTCAGCTCCCGTGCGGCGTCGGGAGGCAGCGCCTCGCCGCTGCACACCACGCGCCGCAGACTCGTGCAGCGCTCCACGCCCTCCTCGGTCAGGAACGTGGTGAGCATGGCGGGCACGAAGTGGGCGACGGTGACCCCGGCGGAGGCGATGAGGTCCCGCAGGTACCCGCTGTCCTTCTGGCCGCCGGGCTTGGCGAGCACGATCCGGGCGCCGGTGGCCAGGGGCCAGAAGAACTCCCAGACCGACACGTCGAAGCCGGTGGGGGTCTTCTGCAGGACGGCGTCGTCGGGCCCGATCCGGTACGCCTCCTGCATCCACTGGACGCGGTTGGCGATGGCCCGGTGGGTGTTGGGCACGCCCTTGGGGCGGCCGGTGGAGCCGGAGGTGTAGATGAGGTACGCGGTGTCGTCCGGCCGCGGACCGGCGGGAACGCTTCGGGCGCGCGGCCACTCGGCGGGGTCGTCGAGCAGGAGGACGCGGGCGGTGCAGCCGTCGGGGGTGGCGAGGCCGCGCTGCGTGAGCAGGATCGGGGCGTCGCTGTCGGCGAGCAGGAAGGCCAGGCGCTCGGCCGGGTAGTCCGGTTCGAGGGGGGTGTACGCGGCTCCGGCGCGCAGCACCCCGAGGAGCCCGGCGACGAGTTCCGGGGAACGCTCGGCGCTCACGGCGACCAGGTCGCCGGGGCCGACGCCCTCCGCGGCGAGGCGAGCGGCGATCCGGTCGGCCAGGGAGTCGAGGGCGCGGTACGTCAGGGCGGGCCGGTCCTCGACGGCGACCGCGACGGCGTCCGGGGTGCGGGCGACCTGCTCGGCGAAGAGCGCGGTCAGGGTGGTGGCCGGCCGGTCGACGGCGGTGTCGTTGAACCGCTCGGTCTCGAACGCCCGCTCCTCGTCGGTGAGTGCGTCGAGGCCCGAGAGGGGCACGTCGGGGGCGGTGGCCACGGCGTCGAGCAGACGTCCGAGGTGGGACGCGAGGAGGGCGACGTCCTCCTCGGCGAACAGGTCGGTGTTGTAGTTGAAGGAGCCGTACAGGCCCTCCGGCCACTCCTGGAGGAAGAGTTCGACGTCGAACCGGGTGCCGCTCGCCCGCACGCCGAACGGCTCCACCACGAGGGGGAGTTCGAGCGCGGTGTCGTCACGCTGGACGGCGTAGTTCTGCACGGCGAGGACGGCCTGGAAGACCGGGGGCCGCGAGACGTCCCGGGGCACGTTCAGCTCGCTGACCAGCTGGGCGAAGGGCAGCTCCTGATGGGCGTACGCGTCGAGGCAGGTCTCGCGGGTGCGACGGACCAGCTCGGTGAAGGTCGGATCGCCCTCCAGCCGCGCGGGCAGCGCGAGCACGTTCACGAACATGCCGACCAGCGGCTCCAGTTCGGGTTCCGGACGGCCGGCGACGGGCGAGCCGACGGCGAAGTCCCGCCGCCCGCCGTACCGGGACAACAGGACCTGGAACGCGGCCAGGAGCACCATGTGGAGGGTGGCGTCGTGCCGGTCGCCCAGAGCGGCCAGCCGGTCGAGCAGCGGCCGGTCCACGGCGAAGGCGTAGCCGGCGCCCTCGAAGGTCTGCCGGGGCGGCCGGGGCCGCGAGAAGGCCAGCTCCAGGGGCTCGACCCCGCCGAGCTCACGTCTCCAGTGCGCGACTTCGGCGGCCAGCCGCTCGCCGCTCAGGCGCTCGCGCTGCCAGAGCGCGAAGTCACCGTACTGCACCGCGAGTTCCGGAAGCGGATCCGGCGCCCCCGCCACCCGGGCCGCGTAGCTCCGCAGGATCTCCCCGAGGAGCACCTCGCTCGACCAGCCGTCGCTCACGCTGTGGTGGACGAGCAGCAGGAGGACGTGGTCGTCGTCGGCGAGCCGCACCAGCAGCGACCGGAACAGCGGCCCGTCCTCCAGGTCGAAGGGGACCGCGGCGGCCTCGTCCACGAGCCGTTCGGCGGCGTCCTCGTCGGCCGCCTCCACCAGGGCGAAGGCGGCCGGTCCCGGCGGATCGACGACGAGCAGCGGACGCCCGTCCTCGGTCGCCGGGTAGCGGGAGCGCAGCGTCTCGTGGCGGGCCACGCCGGCGTCGAGCGCGGCTCGGAGGGCGTCGGTGTCCAGGCGGCCGCGCAGCCGCCGCACGACGGGGATGTTGTACGCGGAGGTCCCCGGCGCGAACTGCTCCATGAACCAGAGGCGTTCCTGGGCGTAGGAGAGGGGAACGGGCGCTCCCGGAGCCCGGCGCGGAATGACGGCCCCGGGCTTCGCCCGCGACGCCAGCCGTCGCCGGAGCAGCTCGCGCTTGGCGTCGGAGAGGGCGGGCGCGGCGGCGCCGGGTGACGGGGCCGGACCGGTCGGGGGCGTGGAGTCCGCGGGGAGGCCGGTGGGCGGGACGGGCGAGGGCGCGGGCCCGGATTCCGGGGGCACAGCGGCCGGAGTCGTGGTGTCGGCGGTGCTCATGACGTCGGTCGGCTTCCTTCCAGGGCGTCCTGGGCGGCCAGGAGTTCGACGGCGGCGGCCTCGGACAGGGTGTCTATCTCGGCGGCCAGGGCGGCTTCGACGGCCTCGGCGAAGGCGGCCACCGTGCGGTGGGTGAAGAGCGCGCGGAGCGGTACGGCCAGGTCGACGGCGGCGCGGAGGCGGGCGACGACCCGGGTGGCGAGCAGGGAGTGCCCGCCCAGGGCGAAGAAGTCGTCGTGCGCGCCGATCCCGTCGACGCCCAGCACCTCGCCCCAGACGTCGGCGACGAGCTCCTCCGCCTCCGTGCGCGGCGGTACGTGCGCGGCCCGGGGCGCGGCCCCGGCGTCGGGGGCCGGCAGGGCGGCGCGGTCGAGTTTCCCGTTCGGGGTGAGGGGCAGCGCGTCCAGGAGGACGAAGGCGTGGGGGACCGCGTGCGGTGGCAGGACGGCGGCGAGCCCGCCGCCCAGGGAGTCCGCGTCCGGTACGGGACCGCCCGGCGCGGGGACCACGTGGGCGACGAGGACGTCCCCGCGCGCGGTCACCGCGGCCCGTGCGACGCCGGGGAGGGCGAGGAGCGCGGCCTCCACCTCCCCGGGCTCCACCCGGTAGCCCCGCACCTTGACCTGGTCGTCGATGCGTCCGAGGAACTCCAGAGCCCCGTCGGCCCGGCGCCGCACGAGGTCGCCGGTCCGGTAGCGCCGGGCGCCCGGCGGACCGTCGGGGTCGGGGACGAAGGCACGGGCGGTCGCGCCGGGTCGGCCCAGGTAGCCGTCGGTCACCCCGGCACCGCCGATGACGAGCTCGCCCGGGGTGCCGGGCGGCACCGGGCCGCCGTGCCGGTCGAGGACCGAGACGGTGGTCGCGCCGATCGGGCGCCCGATCGGCGGACGCGCGCTGCCGTCCTGCTCGCCCAGGACCGCCGTGGTCGCGATGATCGTCGTCTCGGTGGGCCCGTACGAGTTGACCAGCCGGACCCGGTCGCCGAACCGTGCCCGCCAGGCCGCCACGGCGTGCGACCGGACCTGGTCGGCGCCGAGGATCAGCAGGCGCAGCCGGTCCGGCCAGGGGGTCTCGTCCAGGTCGGCGACGAGGTGGTGCCAGTAGGGCGTGGGCAGGTCGAGCACGGTGACGCCGGCGGCGTACGGCTCGGCCAGCTGCTCGGGGAGCGTGGTGTCGGGCCGGGCGGTGACGAGGACGGCGCCCGCGGCCAGCGCGGGGAACAACTCCTCGGCGCTGGTGTCGAAGGAGAGCGTGGCGAACTGCAGCACGCGGTCGTCGCCGGTGAGGCCGTACCCCTCGCGCATCCACGCGACCCGCGCGGCGAGCGCCCGGTGCGGCACGAGCACGCCCTTGGGCGTTCCCGTCGACCCGGACGTGTAGATGAGGTAGGCCGGGTCCCCGGGGCCGGCTCCGGCGGGCTGCTCCGGCGATCCCTCGGGTACGGGCTCCGCCGGGTCGGGAAGCAGGGGCAGGAGCGGGAGCCCGCCGGGGACACGGTCGGCGACGCCGTCGGGCACGGTTCCGTCGGGGGTGACGAGCAGCGCGGCACCGCTGTCGGCGAGCATGAAGGCGAGCCGGGAGGCGGGGTACGCGGGGTCGAGCGGGAGGTAGCCCGCGCCGAGGCGCCAGGCCGCGAGCATGGCGACGACGGCCCGCGGGCCGCGGGGGAGGCAGAGCGCGACCAGGTCGCCGCGGGTGACGCCGCGCGCGGCCATCCGGGCGGCGAGCACCCGGGAGGCGTCGGCGAGCGCGCCGCGCGTCAGGGTCTCGTCGGGCCCGACGACGGCGAGGGCGTCGGGCCGCTCGGCCGCCGCCAGGTCGACGGCGTCGAGCACGGTCGAAGGCCTCGGCTCGGCGAGGTCCGGGCCGCGGGCCCCGTCCGCCAGGAGCCGGAGCTCGTCCTGGTCGAGAAGGGGCAGCCGGTGCACCGGTGTCTCCGGGTCGGCGAGCGCGGCCCGCAGGAGGGTCTCGAAGCGTGACGCGAACGCGGCGGCGGTGCGCGCGTGCAGCAGGTCGGTGCGGTAGCCGAACACCGCGTGGAGGTCGTCCCCGTCAGGCCGTACGTCCAGGCCGAGTTCGAACTTGGCGGCGGTGTGTCCGCCGTCGGTCTCGGTGCACACCAGATCGGCGAAGGTCTGCTCGCCGAGCGCGCCGCCCTCATGGGTGTGCACGGCGAGCAGGGTCTGGAAGACGGGCGTTCGTCCCGCGTCCCGCTCGGGCCTGAGCTCCTCGGTGAGGCGCTCGAAGGGGATGCGCCGGTGGGTGAGCGCGCGCAGCCAGTCGGATCGGGTCCTGCGCAGAGCCGCGGTGAAGGTGGGGGCTTCGGCGAAGTCGGCGCGCAGGACCAGGGCCGAGGAGAAGTAGCCGATCGTCCGCTCGCTGTCGACGGTGTCGCGCGCGGCGGTGGGGACGCCGACGCAGAAGTCGTCCTGTCCGGTGCTCCGGTGGAGCAGACTCGCGTAGGCGGTGGCCAGGACCATGAACGGCGTGACGCGATGGGTGCGCGCGAACGCGTTCAGAACGGGCCCGATCCCGCGCAGCACCCGCGTGTGGTAGGCGCCGGAACTGCTCGGCGCGGCGGTCCGGGGCCGGTCGAGCGGCAGCTCCAACGCGGGCGCGCCGGCGAGGTGTCCGCGCCAGTAGGCCAGTGCTCCGGCGGCCTCGGGGCCGTCCAGCCAGGAGCGTTCGGCGGCGGCGTGGGCCCGGTAGGAGGGCACGGTGGGAAGGCCGGGCTCGCGCCCCTCCTTGTAGGCCGCGTAGTGGTCGGCGAGTTCGGCCCGGAGCAGCCCCAGCGACCAGCCGTCCGCCACGATGTGGTGGAGGACGAGACAGAGCAGGTGCTCGTCGTCGGCGATGCGCAGCAGCGCCGCCCGCAGGAGTGGTCCGGCGGCCAGGTCGAAGCCCGCGTTCGTCAGCGACGCCAGCACGTCCGCGGTCTCCCGCGCGGTGTGGCCGCGCAGGTCGCGCAGGTCGAGGAAGCCCGGCGCGGGATCCTCCACGACCGCCGACGGCCGCCCGTCCGCGGCGGGAAACCGGCTGCGCAGGGCCTCGTGCCGGGCGACGACGCTGTCGAGCGCCCGACCCAGCGCCCCGGCGTCGAGATCTCCGCTGAGCCGCAGCACGTACGGAATGTTGTACGCGGGGTCGCCTGGTTCCAACTGGTCGAGGAACCACAGTCGTTCCTGCCCCACGGACAGCAGCCCGGCGTTCCCGCCCACGGCACCGGCCGGCGGCTCGGCTCCCGAGGTCACCACATGGACTCCTGTTCGACGTGCGGGACGCGGCGCCCGCGAGGGCGCCGTGCGGGAAGAGACCGGGCGCACCTGAAAGGAACGATTCCGGACATGAAGAGAGGGTGTCTGAGGGGGAAGGGGAGCCCTCGTGGGGCGGCCGCCGCGACGGCACCGATGCTAGGGAGTGGCCCGACGCGAGGTCAATGGTCTGGACCATCTGATCGTGCCGATCTCAGGCGGGGAAGAGGAGTCGTCGCAGTTGAGGGCGGTGTCGATGCCGGTGGGTTAGAAGGCCGCCCCCTCGGCCGCGACGGTCTTGCCGCCACCTGGGGTTCGGACCGCGAACGCCTTGCCGGGGTCGGGGGGTGGGCGTCGGACGGCGGAGGCCGAGGGCAAATCATGGCCGGAACCGCGTGCCGGCGAACGCGAAAGGCGGCCGTGGCGCGCTCGGCCGGCACCTCGCCGCCACGCGTCGCGGCGGTGGCGAAACCGAGGGCGGGCCCGTCCGGAGCGCATCGCCGGGACCCGCTTCCCGAACGCCCCGATACGTCAACCTGGCGGCCCCGGATTCAGTCCTGCGGGTGGCGCGTGGGCGCCAGGCAGCGACGTCATCGGGTCAGCACGGAAGGGACGCGCGCGGGCCGTGCTCCGGGCGTGACCCGAGGGGTGCCGTGGTCGGCCCCGCGGGGGCGACAGTGCCGTGGCCGACCGTGTCGACAGGAGTAAACCCACCGGTCGGCGCTGGCCAGGACCTCTCCACCCCGGCTGTACCGGGCGCCGCGGAGACGGTGAGCTACGGAGCGTTCCGGATCCCTCCTCCCGCCCCGTCGGCAACCCGGCGTCCGGGAAGAGCGGGGCCGGGCCGCAGCCGTCGACCGATTGGAGACGTCAGCATGAGTACACCTCCTTCCGTCCCGCTCCGGGTCGCCCTCGTCAACGGGAGCTTCGAGCAACCTCCCGTCAGCGACATGGCCTTCCTGCCGGACGCCTCCCAGACCCAGGCCCCGCGGCACGTCCCGGGCTGGCTCACCACCGCCACCGATCACATGGTCGAGTTGTGGCACTCCGGCTTCAACGGCGTGCCCTCCGCGGAGGGCGAGCAGTTCGCCGAGCTCAACGCCAACCAGGTCTCCACCCTCTTCCAGGACCTGCCCACCACACCCGGCTCCCGGCTGTACTGGCGGCTCTACCACCGCGGCCGGCAGGGGCAGGACACCATGGCCCTGGACATCGGCGCCCCGGGCAGCGTGGTCGAGCAGCGCACCTTCACCGACGGCAACACGGAATGGGGGTACCACACCGGCACCTACACCGTCCCGGCCGGACAGACCACCACCCGTTTCGCCTTCCGGTCCGTCTCGGCCGCGGGCGGCAACCGCGGAATCGGCAACTTCCTCGACGGCGTGTTCTTCGGCACCGCCCCGTACGTGGTGCTGACCAAGTCCGCCGTACCGGACGGTCCGTTGGACGTCGGCGAGGTGGTCACGTATCGGATCACCGTCAGGAACGAGGGAGGCGGCGCCGCCGAGCGGCTCACCCTCACCGACGTCCTGCCCGCGGGGACCACGTACGTGCCCGGGTCGCTGCGGATCGTCGACGGTCCCCACACGGGAGCGAAAACCGATCAGGCGGGTGACGACCAGGCCTCCTACGACCCGGCGACCGGCACGGTCGTCTTCCGGCTCGGCACCGGCGCCTCCGCCTCCCAGGGCGGCAGCCTCGCCAACACCGCGACCCTGCCGGGAGGCAGCACCGTCGAGTACCGGGTCACGCTCGGTCTGGAGACGGCGGGCACCCGTGTCACCAACACCGCTGTCGCCACGTACGAGAACCGTCTCGGTTCCACCCCGGAGCCACTGTCGGCCACGTCCGACGAGGCCGTGACCGAGGTCAGGCCCGCCGCGGACCTGGACGTCGCGAAGTCGGCCGACGCGACCACGGTGACCGTCGGGCAGACCGTGACGTACCGCCTGACCGTCCACAACGCCGGCCCCAACCCGGCGACCGGCGTCACGGTCACCGACCGGCTCCCGGACGGACTCGTCTTCCTGTCCGCCGCCGCCGACCTCGGCTCCTACGCCCCCGGGACCGGCCAGTGGGCCGTCGGCGCGCTGGCCGTGGGAGCCCGCGCGACCCTCACCCTGCGGGCGAAGGCCACCAGGCCCCGACGAGTGACGAACACCGCCACCGTCACCGCCGTCGAGAAGGACCCCGACCCGACCGACAACACCGACTCCGTCACCGTGTGCGTCGAACCCGCACCGGCCTGCTGCACCCCCTGCGTGCCCCGGACCTGAGCCGGCCCGGAGCTCCGGGCGCCCGCTTCCGCGGGACACGGGCGACCCCTCCGCCCCGTACGGCCGACCGTACGGGGCGGAGGGGGATCGAGGGGGAGGAGGATCAGGTGTGGGGCGAGCGCACCGTGGGGTCGCCCCCCCGGGGCCGCGGTCGGCCGACGCCGATGGCCGATGTCGACCGTGCGAGCGGGCAGGTACCGGAGCGGATCGGCCGCGGGGTGTCTTCGTGGCCGCGCGCCGTGGCTTACGCCGCCGTGGTGCGCAGCAGGCTGGGGCTGAGGCCCTTGTGGCGTTTGAAGGCGGCGCTGAAGCCGAAGGCGTCGGCGTAGCCGACGGTCTTGGCGATCTGGGCGATGCTGAGGTCGGTGTCGGCCAGGAGCGCCTCGGCGTCGTCCATGCGGCACTCGGTGAGGTAGGTGCGGGGCGGACGGCCCATCAGCTCGGTGAAGCGCCGGGCGAACAGCGCCCGGGAGACGCCGGCTTGAGCGGCCAGCGACGCGACGGTCCAGCTCTCGGCGGGCCGCCCGTGGAAGGCGTGCAGGGCGGGGGCGAGGACCGGGTCGGCCAGTCCGCGGTACCAGGCGGGCGCGCCGGTGCCCGCCCGGTCGAACCAGGTACGCAGGGTGCAGACCAGGGCCCAGTCGAGGAGCCGGTCCATCAGCGCCTGCGAACCTGCGGAGAGCCGGGCGGCGTCGGCGGCGGAGTTCTCCAGCCAGGCGCAGACCTCGGCGTCCTCGGCGACGACCAGGACGGGTGGCAGGGCGCGCAGGAGCCGTTCGTGACGGTGCCCCGAGGCGCGGTAGGCGCCCACGATCAGCGCGGTCGCTCCCTCCGCGCCGGTGCCCCAGTGGATGCCGTCGAGTTCCTGGCCGGTGCACGCGGCGTCCGCGGTGAAGCAGTGGATCTCGTACGCGGTGTGGGGGCGGTGGACAGTGGCGGGTTCGTCGGCGAGGCGGAACCGTGCGGGGCCCCGGACGATGGCCGTGTCGCCCGCGCCGATCGCCCGCTCGGTCCCGTCGGACAGCAGCAGCGTGCCGCCCCCGCGCAGCACGCTGACCATGGTGAGCGGAGCGGCGTCGGCGAAGGTGATGCTCCAGGGCGCCGTCAGGACGGCGTGGCTGACGACCGAGCCCTCGGCCCGGATGCCGCTCAGCAGTGAACTCAGTGGATCCACGGCGCAATCGTAGACGATCTCCTATGCCCGGGAGAGTTTCTCCCATGGATCATCCACGGCGCCGCGGTTGTACTGGACTCATCGCACAGATCGAGCCCTCGGGAGACACCGTGCCGCAGCACAGCAGTGACACCAGGACAGCCCTCGTGGTCGTCGCGCACCACCGCAGCGATTCCCTCACCGCCCACACCGCCCGCCGCGCGGCTGCCCGGCTGGAGGCCGCCGGATACCGCATCGACCTGCTCGACCTGCACGCCGAGGGGTTCGACCCGCGGATGAACGTGGAGGACCAGCCGGACTGGGGCAACCGGGAGAAGTCGTACTCGGACGAGACGCACGCCCACATGCGGCGGATCCTCGACGCCGATGTCGTCGTGGCCGTCTTCCCGGTGTACTGGCAGAGCGTGCCCGCCGTCCTCAAGGGATGGATCGACCGCGTGTGGAACTACGGGTTCGCCTACGGCCGCAGCAAGCCGCGCCTGGCGGGCAAGCGCATGCTGTGGCTGGCCCTGGCCGGCGCCACCGCCGCCGACCCCCTCGCGGAGTCGATGCAGTCCGTCCTCGAGGCCAACCTGAGCGACGGTATCGCCTACTACTGCGGCTTCTCCCGCTCTACCGTAGGCCTGCTCCTGGACGCGGAGGACCGGCCGCAGCGCATCGACGCCGAGGGCAACCTGCTGGTCGGCGACGCGGTCGCCGGCGCCGAGCGGGAGGAGCAGTACACCGATTTCGACCGTCGGGCGCGGAAGTTCGTGGACGAGTTCCTCGCGGACGAACGCGTCGCGGCCTGACGGCCCGCGGATCCCGTGGGCTGACGCCGCGGCGGTACCTGCGGGACCTGGGGGCCCGGCTCGCACCCGCGGGCGCCTGGGCGTCCAGGTCCTCGAGGACCTGCCGTGGGGTCAGCTTCCCTGCCGCGCCAGGGATTCGGGTCGCGCGTCGTCGCCGTGCCAGGTGGGCCAGCCGAGCAGTCGAGGCCGTTCGGTGACCCAGGCGCGGGTGTCCGTGCCGATCTCGGCGTCGATGAGGTCCTCCAGCAGGGACCGGTAGCGCTCGACCAGGTCGCGGTGGGCGGGGTCTGCGGCGAGGTTGTGCATCTCGGCGGGGTCCTGGTCGCGGTCGTAGAGCACGACGTCGTTCTCCGCCAGGAGGGCTTCGACGCCGGTGGGGCGGTTGGGGTTCAGCGGCGAGAAGTAGCGGCCGAAGGTGTAGCGCTCGTCGGAGTAGCCGCGCAGGAAGCCGCGCTTGTTCCAGTCGGGGCGCAGGTCGCCGGCGGCGACGCGCTGCGGCGCTTCGGGGTCGGCGAACTCGAACCAGAACGAGGCGTCCAGCATCATGATCGACTCCACGGCGCTGAGGATCCCCTTGCGAACGGGGTGCCCGTGGAGCGTCGGCATCAGTGAGTGCCCCTTCAGGGCCGGGTGGCGGGTGGCCGTCGTGGCGGCGTCCAGCCCGGCGATCTCGAGCAGGGTGGGTGCGATGTCGACGGACGAGGCGAGCGCTTCGGTGCGGGCGCCGCCGGCCACATCGGGGTGGGAGACGATGAAGGGGACGTGGAAGTTCTCGTCGTAGACGAGGTTGCCCTTCTGCCGAAGGCCGTGGGACCCGGCCATCTCGCCGTGGTCGGAAGTGAAGACCACGACGGTGCGGTCGGCCTGGCCGGACGCCTCCAGAGCGTCGAGGACGAACTCCACGCTGCGGTCCACGTCGCGGATGGCGTTGAGGTAGAAGTTCAGGCCGTCGTACCAGTGCTGGTCGTCGGCGACCGGTCCGAAGACCGTGTCGAGCATCCTGGCGTACTCCTCCACGGCCGGTGCCGCGCCCCGGAGGTCGTCGTGCAGGCTGACGGGCGGGTCGAAGTCCCACCGGCGCCGGTAGACGGGGATGTCCGCCGCCGCACGGGTGACGACGGCGTGGGCGAGGCCGGGCGGGAGCCGGACCTGGGAGCGGGCGCCGTAGTCGAAGCTCATGATGTCGTGCGGGTTCACGAAGTTGACAGCCATGAACCACGGCTGGTCCTGGGAGACGACCGGCGCCCGGTTGCGCAGCCAGCGCACGGCCTGCCCGGCGATGACCGGGTCGAGCTTCAGGCCGGCCCACGCGCCGCCGTCGATGTCACCCCAGTCGTTGAACTCGCTGAACCCGTAGGGCTCCAGCGCGTCGGTCGTGGGCGCGGGGTTCTCCGCGGTGACGTAGCAGTTCGACAGGTGCCACTTGCCCTGGTAGGTCGTGTAGTAGCCGGCCGACCGCAGCATGGTGCCGAGCGTGCCCAGCCCGGGGTCGAGCGGGCGGATGTACGGCATGTTGTCGTTGTCGTAGATCTCGGTGATCGGCAGGTGCTGGCCCGTGTAGATCACCGATCGTGCCGAGCTGCACTGCGCCGAGGCGGTGTAGTAGCGCTCGAAGGTGGTCCCTCGCTCTGCGATCCGCTCCCGCGCGGGGAGGGAGAAGCCCGGCGGCCGGGGGAGGGCGGCACGCTCCTCGTCGGTGACGATCAGCAGGATGTTGGGGCGCTCGGTCATGACCTGCCCTTCGTTCGCCACGCGCCGACGGGGGAGGGGGCGGTTCGAGAACGCCCCGCGCGCGGACCGGTACGGATGCCTCCGAATCTAGGGCGGGTCGCCGACCGGAGCGGCTCAGGACGCGGCCGAGGAGGGCCGGACGAGTGACACCGCGACGTCTACGGCGGGCTCGGGAAGGTTCCCCGCTCCCCGCCCGCCCGGCCTGGCGCCCCGGCACCCGTGCCGCCGCCCTCGCCCGCGCGCATCGGCAGGCACCGCAGGAGGTCCGCCCACGCTGCCGCCGCCGGTTCCGCACGGTCCGATCCCGTCAGGCCTGGAGCGCGGTCCACCTCCAGGTGCCGCCGACCCGTACGTAGAGCCGCTTGTTGAGGGCGTCGACGGCCGTCGTCCCGTCGAGAGGCGGCCTGGTGAAGGAGGCGTCGGTGACCGGTCCTCCGACCAGGCGCATCGGTGTTCCCGGCTGGTTGGTGGTCGGGACGGTGCCGCTCACCTGTCCGCCGATGTTGCCGTAGCTGTTCTCCACCAGGAAGTCGCCCTTGCTGCTGGCTTCGTAGTAGAGGTGGGTGCCGGTCGGCTTGGTGCCGTACAGACCGACGACGTCACGCAGGACAGCGGTGGTCCCGGGCCCCGCGTACAGCAGGACGCCCGCGTTGATCGTGGAGGTGGTGCCGTTCGCGATGAGTACGTTCTGCAGAGAGCTGGCGATGCCGGCCCAGGTGATGATGTTCTGCGGAGTCGAGTAGCCCGGAGCGAAGTTGCCGGCGTAGGCGTAGATGTTGCTGGCGTGTACGTGCTTGCAGGAGGAGTCGACCTTGAGGTGAGGGCCACCCTGCATCTGCGAGGTCTCGAACTTGCAGTCCGTGATGTGGATGCCGTTGGGGTTGTTGGTGCCGGCGGGCCCCTGGGTGATCCACAGCGCGCCGGTGCCGAACGCCTCGATACGGCAGCCGACGAAGTGGATCTGGTTGGTGTTGTCCGTGCTGTACCCCCACGCGCCCGCCGTGGCCGTGGAGCTGTTGCGCAGCCAGATGTTGGGGTGGGCACTGCTGCCGGCGGGGCCGGTGCACGACTCGATCACGAGGTTGTAGAAACGCGAGTCCCAGAACTCGACACCGTCGATGCAGATGTCACGGTTGCTCGTCATGAAGACATCGCGAACGGTGCAGTTGTTCGCGTAGTAGAGCTCCAGGAGGAGTCCGGTCTTGCCGTTGCCGTTGAAGCCGATGTTGTCGACGGAGCAGTAGCGGCGGTGGGTCGATCCGGACGGGGCGCTGGGAGTTCCCGACATGCGCATCAGGATTCCGTCACCGCCCTTCACGAGCATGGCGGACTTGCTGCTCGCACCGGTCAGGCGGATGTTGTTCCCCGTGATCGTCAGGGCAGGGGTGGATCCTGTGGGCTTGACCAGATAGGAACCCGCGGGGAAGTACACGGTGCCGCCCTTGGCCGCCGCGGCGTCGATGGCCGCCTGGATCGCCGAGGTGTCGTCGGTGGAGCCGTTGCCGACCGCACCGTGCTGCGTGACGTCGAACCAGTCCGTGGTCTCGGCCGCCGCCGCGGCGGGGGTGGAGGTGCCGACCGCGAGTGCCGCGCCGGCGCTCGTCACTCCGGTAGCCGCCCCGATCAGGAACTTGCGACGTGCCGTGTTGTTGTTCGCGTGCGCTTCCGCGCTCATGGAATCCCCCACGTTAGTTGGTGTGTTGATCATATGTATTGCGGAAGGGGGGACCGCCAAGCCGACAGTGCCCAAGGCATGGGGGACGCGCCCGTGCGGTCGACCGTGTGCGGGAGCCGTGACGGAACGCGGCCGGTGTCGGAGGCGAGGGCTTCCGGTCGACCTGGCGAAGCCGCCCGCGGCCGGGGGCCGGGGAGCGCCGGGGCGCCAACGGCGACCACCGGTGACGCGAAGGGGGTCCGGCTTTCCTGCGTCCCGGGCTCGGTTCTGGCGCGTATTCCGTGAGAGGCGGCACGGTGGGCCTGCGTCAACCTCGGAGTGCTGCCTCGGCCCCGCGGCAATTACCGCCGGGGTAATCGCACCGCTCAAGGGCCCTCGGCTACGTTCGCGGCCATCACTCACACCCGGAACGAAGGAGCCCCGTGGTGCCCGCTTACGGTTTCGCTCATCTCCGCAGCCGCCGGAATCACTCCGACGTCATCGAGTACCTGGAGTGCATCCAGGCGACCCTCGACCCCTTCGCGGGCCGCTTCGTCATCCACGGTCCGCCGGCGGAAGTCGTGGAGGGCGATTGGCCTGGCAGCATGGTGCTGATCGAGTTCCCCAGCCTGGCCGAAGCCCGTGCCTGGTACGACTCTCCCGCCTACCAGGCCATCCTGCGCCTGCGTACCGACCACATCGAAGGCGACCTGCTGCTGATCGAAGGTGTCGGGCCGAACTACGACCCGGCCGAACGGGCTCGCACGCTACAAGAAGAAGCCGACCGGGCCAGCCGGTCGACCAGGTAGTCCAACAGCCGCAGACGACGCGCTGTCACGGAAGCCGAACCCCGTTGATCGCCTTCACGGAATGCGCACCAGAGCCCTGGACTCCCCGTTGCCGCCGTCTGACGCCCCGGCGGTCATCGCGGGCGTTGCGGCCCCAGTCGGACTGCACAAGGCGATGGGCGGCCTACCTCGACGAGGGACGGCCCGGGCACCCGGCTGTAGCCACCGGGTGTCCGATCCGGAGACAACGGCTCGATCCGCGCCCACCGGGCGTCAGGCGACGGCGCGCATCGACCGGCGATCGGATGATCCTGAGGAAACGGCCTGGGGCTTGTCGTCAAAAGATCCCGCTGAGAGGGTGTCGAGGTCGTGCATGATGCGTGCATGGAACATCTTTCTGTCGACGTGCGCGCTTCGCTTCGGCTGTTCGCCTTCTACTTGGCCAACGGCACCATCGACGTCGAGTTGCTCGATGGGTTCGACTATCGCTCGACCGTCTTCCACTCCGGCTCGTCGCTGGAACAGGTCTTCGCGATCTACGGCAATGTGCTGCGAGTCGACGCGGACGGCATGGTGCTGAATGACGGGGACGCGCAGTACCGGGTCGCGCAGTGGATTCGGGCGTGCTGCGACCCGGGCTATCGGGTCGAGCCGCCGTTCGAAGCCTGGGAGACCGAACTCCATCTTTGAGGGCCAGGCGCTCGTCGTCGGGGCGTCACGCCCCCATCGGGAGCGAGACGGGTGCGACCGCGGCTTGGCAGGACTCGATGGTCTTGTCGTGGCGGGTGGCGAGGCCGCGCCACTGTTTCAGCCGGTTGAACCACCGCTCCACCGCGTTGCGCCGCTTGTGCAAGTCCCGGCCGAACGTCGGCGGGCAGCCGTCGGCGTTTCCTCTTGCCCGGCACTCGGCGCACGCGCCCGGCGTGCGGGGCCGGTGCGGCCGTCCCCCTGAACAGCCGCCGCCCACGGCCCGTTGCCGTGCTGTGGCCCCGTACCGCTCCCGGACTGGCCGGAGGCGGGTGTGGGGCGGGATCCGGCATGCCCCCTCGGGCGGGCCGAGCCGTCGAAGGCGTTCGCTCCAGGGTGCTCGTGGTTGTCCAGTGCCGTACGGGCCGCCCCCATTCCCTCGCCATTGGGCCGACAAATGGCGGGACTCCGGCGTGGTTGACGCGCGTTGACAAGGGACAGCACACTCTCGCAGGTACATGACAACTCGCTCGCGAAAGGGCGTCGCCCATGTTCTCCCGACCGTCCGTCTCCGCGTACGTGAGATCCACCGTCACCGCCCTCGCCGTCACCGGACTGCTCGCTGCCGCGCCCCCGGCGCCGACGGACCTGCCGCCCCCGGCCGCCACGACCGTCACCGACTCCTCGTCCGCCGGGGTGACCGTGAAGATGCCGTCCGCCGTCGGCGACCGCCTCGGCGCCGACCGCGAGGCGCTGTTGGGCGCCGTCTCCGCGGACGTCCTCTCCCGGTCCCACGACGCCAAGGGGCTCGTGCCGAAGGCCGCCGTCCGGAAGCTCGCCGCCGAGGGCCGCAAGGTGGTCGTCGACGTGCGCGCCGTCTCGGGCGACTGGGCCCGCGGCGTCGCCTACGTCGAGGCGTCACGCCAGCGGCACGGCGCGCCGGAGGGCTGGCTCTACATCGCCCACCGCGAGGACGGGCAGTGGGTCTCGGGCCTCGAGGGCGACCGCGAGTTCGCCGACCACGTGGCTCGTTCCCCGCTGGTCGGCACGGCGGAGCGGCGAACCATGACGGCGTACGCCGAGCGCGGGACGGCCCCGGAGGCCCAGGCCTCGCCGGCCGGGGCCGTGGCCAACACCAACGGGCTGCTCCTGCCCTGGATGCCCGACTACTACATGTCCCTGACCGGCGGCCCCCATGCCCACGACGGCGCGACCGGCTACTGGAGCGCCCTCGACTTCGCCGGCGGCAACGCCAGTGGTCTGGTGCGTTCGTCTCGTGAGGGCACGGCCACCTCGATGTGCGGCGCCGGCGGCGGCTGGACCCGGGTGATCCACCCCGGCGGCTTCTCCACGGACTACTACCACATGCGGAACACGACCTACTACAACGGGACGACGATCGCGCGCAGCGCCCTGCTCGGCAGCATCGGCACCGACACCTGCGCCGGCGGTTCCGCGACCGGCGCCCACGTGCACTGGAGCCTGCGCACCTACGACGCCAACTACGTCGGCCAGTACACCTGGCTGAACGGCCGCACCATCGGCGGTTGGGCGTGGTGGAACGGATCCGGCCAGTACTCCGGCTGCGGCACCCGTCTCGGCGTGACGGCCTGCCCCGGCACGGCGATCTACAACCGCACCAGCTGACGGTCCGGGGACGGCTCGCAGCCGGGGGAGCGGGGCAGTCGCCGTAGCCCGGTCCGTCCGTGCGAGGCGGGCTGCCCCTCCGGCCCGGCCGGGCGCCACGATGACGCGACCGGGCCGCCACCGTCCGGTCGGGTTCGCCCCTGCGGCGCGCCCGGCGCCGATTACCCGGCTCGGACCGGGCGCGGGGGCGGCAGCGCGGCCTCCCTCTGTCCACATGGCCTGTTTACACGGCCTGTCCACACGGCACCGGTGGCGCGGTGTACCACGC